>DASXRF010000162.1:0-4143 GCA_036506755.1 Solirubrobacteraceae bacterium
CCCGCGTCAGCCAGGCGCCCGACCTCGGGCTCGTGCGCGCCCAGCTGGCCGCCGTCCTGCCGCTGTTCGATCGCGGGCTGCGGCTCGATCGCGGGGTCCTCGAGCGCTGGGCGGACTTCGACGCGCGCATCGGTCTCGTCAGCCGGCGGCCTGACGTCGGCAGCGCATTCGCCTTCTCGGTCGCGCGAACCTCGTAACCGCTCTGCGCGAAGTCGCGCGAGCTGTTCGCTGTCTGACAGGTCGCCCGTCGGACACGATCGGCGTCCCTGATCACTGACAGGAGTCGTCGATGCACCTTCCTCTCAAGCGGCTGACGCCCGCCGCCGCGACGCTCGCGGTACTGCTCGGCGCGCCACCCGCCAACGCCGCGCTGAGCGTGGTCGGTCCCGTCGATCCGGCCACCCAGGCGCCCGCCTTCTACCAGGACGCCACCGGCCTTCAGCTCGGCCTCTGCCACCCGGGCACGCCGAACTGCGGGCCCGCCGCCCCGGGCGAGGACTTCTACTACATGGCCACCTCGACGCTGACCGCGCCCAACGGCGGCACCGCGCAGCTCATCCTCAACATGACGCTGGCGCCGAACGCGTCGGGCGATCCCGCCGCCTTCAACCGCGTGCGCGTGCAGCTCGACGGCTTCCCGGCCGGCACGTACACCGTCACCCATCCCTACGGCACCGACACCGTGACCGTGGCGAGCGCCGGGGCGCGCGGGCGGACGACAACCGACATCGGCTGCCTGGTCGCGGCGACCGGGCCGTGCGACTTCGCGTCGGCGATGGCGGGGCGGTTCGGCCCGTTCCTCACCGCCGCGCCGGGCACGGCCGCGCCGCCGGCGGGCTTCATCGGCGACGCGGTGACCGAGGTGCCCGTCGTCGGCAGCCCGACGGGCAACAACCTGTTCCGTGTCGAGGGCCCCGGCTTGCCGGCGGGCGGCGTGCAGTCCACGACGTTCGCCCTTCTCGGCAAGCTGTTCGGCGGCGCGGTGCCGGCGTTCGGCAGCACGGGTCCCGGCGCGTACGCGGGCCAGCTCGTCGGCACGACGAGCGCGGCTCGGACGGTCACCGTGACGAGCAGCGGCATCCCGGGCGCGGGGTCGAACCTGCTGATCAGCGGCGTGGCGCTCGGCGGTGCGAACGCCGGCGACTTCGCCATCGCGAGCAACACCTGCGCGGGCGCCTCGCTCGCGTCGGGCGCGACCTGCAGCGTCGGGCTGACGTTCACACCCGGCGCGGCCGGGGCACGCAGCGCGACGCTGACCTTCGCCGACAACACCGCCGCCGGCTCGCACACCGTCGCGCTGAGCGGCACCGGGACGGTCCCCGCGCCCGCGGCCCCGGCGCCCACGGCCGATCCGGCGCCCGCGCCGGCGCCGGTCATCGTGCCCGGCACCGACGTGGTCGTGGCGGCGCCGAAGCTCAAGCTCGACGCCCTCACCCTCGCCGGCCGGATGAGCCTGCGCACCGCGCGCCGGCGGGGCATTCGCCTCGTCGTGTTCGCACCCGCGGGGACGGGCGTCGTCAAGGTGCGACTCCTGCGCGGCGGCCACGTGGTCACGCGGACGGTTCGCACGGTCGGCGCCGGCGGCGTCGTCACGGTCGTGCTGCCGTCGAGCGCGCGGGGCCGCCGGGCGCTGCGCCGCGGGACCTACACGGTCCAGGTGACGCCGGGCGCCCGCCCGGGCCGGTACGGCGCCACGACGTCGCGCAGCGTGCGCATCAGGTAGCGCCCTTCGTGGAGGCCCCGGCCGCCCTCGGCGGCCGGGGATCTTCCTCCCCAGACTGATCCGTTGTCGCGACGCGTTCGCAATAGCCCCGCGACCGCACCACGACGGAGGGAGTTGGGGAATGCAACGGGTCGCGGCGCCGGCGGCGCGGCGCAGGCAGTCGGCGATGACGTCGGCGCCGTCGGTCGCCGGGCTGGCGGCGGTGATCGTCGCGCTGCACGTGATCGGCTTCGGCATGCTCGCCGCGGGCGCCGTGGGCGTCGGCGTCGGGCTGACGGCCTACACGCTCGGACTGCGCCACGCGTTCGACGCCGACCACATCGCCGCGATCGACGGCACGACGCGCAAGCTGATGGCCGAGGGCCAGCGCCCGCTGAGCGTCGGCTTCTTCTTCTCGCTCGGGCACTCGACGGTCGTCTTCGCGCTGGCGATCCTGTTCGCCGGCGGCGTCAAGGCGCTCGCCGGGCCGGTCGGCGACGACGGCTCGGCGCTGCACGCGGTGACCGGCGTGATCGGGCCGACGGTCTCGGGGACGTTCCTGCTCGTCATCGGGCTGCTCAACCTCGGCGTGCTCGTCGGGATCGCCCGTGGGCTGCGCGAGGGCGGCGACGCGCCGGTGGCCGGCGGGCTGCTCACGCGGCTCTACGGCCGCGCGACGGGCGCGGTGCGCCGACCGTGGCAGATGTACCCGCTCGGGATCCTCTTCGGGCTGGGCTTCGACACGGCGACGGAGGTCGCGCTGCTGTTCCTCGCCGCCGGCGCCGCGTCGAGCGGCCTGTCGGCCGTCGCGATCCTCGCGCTGCCCGTGCTGTTCGCCGCCGGGATGTCGCTGCTGGACACGCTCGACGGCTCGTTCATGAACTTCGCCTACGGCTGGGCGCTGGCCAAGCCGCTGCGCAAGCGCTACTACAACCTCGTCGTCACCGCGCTGTCGGCCGGGGTCGCGCTGCTCGTGGGCGGCGTCGAGCTCGCCGGGCTGGTGTGGGAGCGCGCCGCCGGCATGGACCTCAACGCGATCGGCTTCGCGGTCGTCGCCCTGTTCGTCCTGACGTTCGCCGTCGCCGCGGCCGTCTGGCGCTTCGGCCGCCTCGAGGAGCGCTGGGAGGCGCGATGACGGCGTCCTACGTCACCCCGCCGCTCGGCGCGCCGACCGTGCACGCCGCGATCAACGCGCTGCGCGCGGCCGGGCTGCGCGTCTCCGCCGCGCGCCGCGCCCTGCTCGAGGCGCTCTACGCCGCGCCGCGCCCCTTGACCGCCGAGGAGCTCGCCGCGGGCGGCGACCTCGCCTCGACGTACCGCAACCTCGACGCGCTCGAGGGGCTCGGCCTCGTGCGGCATCTGCATCGCGGCCACGGGCCGGGCCTGTACTCGCCCGCGGGCGCGCGCGACCACGAGTACGCGGTCTGCGAGGGCTGCGGCGCGATCCACACGTTCGAGGCCTCGCAGCTCGACGGCGCCCGTGCCGCGATCGCCGACCTGTGCGGCTACGCCGTGACCTTCGGCCACTTCCCCCTCGTCGGACGGTGCGCCAGATGCAACTGATTTGCAGCACTTTTTATGCATCCGGCGCGTCCCGCAACGCGAATTGACGGGCAGCATGACCACCACCCCCAAAGGAGCACGCATGCGCAGAGTCCACGTCCTGATCGGCGCCCTCGTCGCCGCATTGGCCGCGGGCGCCCTCGCCGTCGCCGTCGGCGTCGGCTCGAGCCACCGCGAGGCCCCCCTGACCTCGCTCGACCCCACCGGCGATGACACCGACGTCTACGCTTTCACCGCGAAGGACGCCCCGGGCGCGCTGACGGTCGTGGCCAACTGGATCCCGTTCGAGGATCCGGCGGGCGGCCCGAACTTCTACCGGTTCGACGACCGCGCGCACTACTACATCAACGTCGACAACACCGGTGACGGCGCCTACAACGTCCGCTACCAGTTCAAGTTCCGCACGAAGATCGGCAACAAGGGCACATTCCTCTACGCGCTGCCCGGCGTGTCGTCGATCAGCGACGCGAAGCTGAACGTCAAGCAGTTCTACGACGTCACGCGGATTCGCTACCGCAAGGGGAAGGCCGTCTCGGCGAAGGTCGTCGGGCGCAGCCTGCCGGTGGCGCCCAACAACGTCGGACCGAAGACGATTCCCGACTACGCCAAGGTCGCCAACCAGGCGATCCGCTCGCTGAGCGGCGGCGGCAAGGTCTTCGCCGGCCAGCGCGAGGACCCGTTCTACGTCGACCTCGGCGCAACGTTCGACGGGATCAACCTGCGCAACGCGACCGGGAACGAGGGCGGCGGAAAGGACGACCTCGCCGGCTACGGCGTGCACTCGATCGTCCTGCAAGTCCCCGAGGCCGCGGTCACGCGCGACGCCAAGCCCGTGGCGGGCGCCGACGCGAAGAACGCGGTGATCGGCGTGTGGTCGT
>DASXRF010000163.1:0-1923 GCA_036506755.1 Solirubrobacteraceae bacterium
CGCGCCCGAGCCGGTCGTCACGCTCGCCGAGCTGCCCGCCGAGCAGGTCACGGCGGCGATGGACGTCTGGCGCACGCGCATGCGCCACCACCGCGACAACGGCGCGGCGTGCGTGCACCTGATCGTCAACGAGCGCCGCGAGGGGGGCGCCTCGCTCCCCCACACCCACGCGCAGCTGTACGCGCTGGACTTCGTCCCGTCGGCCATCGCCCGCGAGCGCGAGCGCTTCGGCGCCTACGCGACGCGCACCATGGGCGGCAACCTGCTGGCCGACCTCGTGCAGGAGGAGGTGCGCCGGCGCGATCGCGTCGTCGCCATCGACGACGAGGCCGTGTGCATGTCGCCCTACGGCGCGCGGGTGCCCTTCCAGCTGCTGATCGCGCCGCGGCGCCCGCGGGCGCGCTTTGAGGACGACGGGCCGATCGCGGCGCGCGCGCTGCACGACGCGCTCAACCGGCTCGCCCGGCGGCTGGGCGCGCCGCCGCCGCTGAACCTCTGGGTACGCACGGCGCCCGCCGGGGCCGACCACTTCTGCTGGCGGATCGACATCCTGCCGCGGCTGGCGCACCTGGCCGGGCTCGAGCTCGGCGCGGGCGTCAACCTCAACGTCGTCGCCCCCGAGACCGCCGCCGCCGAGCTGCGCGCCGCGTGACCGCGGTCGTCGCGGCCATCGCCGCCTCGGTCGCCGGCGGGCTGGCGGTCGAGCGCCGCTTCGGCGAGCGCTCGCAGGCCGTGGCGCGAGCGGTCCTGACCTTCATGTTCTGGGTGCTGATGCCGTTCGTGACGTTCTTCAGCCTCGCCCGGCTGCACATCACGACCGGTGTCGGCGCCGGGCTCGTGCTCGGCTACGCGACGCTGGCGGTCGTCGGCGCCGGCGCCTACGTCGTGGGCTCGCGCGTGCTGCGCCTGCCGCGGGCGTCGACGGGCGCGCTGATCGTGGTGGTCGTCGTCGTCAACACCGGCTACCTCGGGCTGCCGCTCGTCCGCACGCTGCTCGGGCCCGACGACCTCGCGCCGGCGATCGCCTGGGACAGCCTGATCTCCGGGCCGATGTTCTACATCGCCGGGCTGGCCATCGGCGCCGCCTTCGGCGCGGGCGCGGGCGCGACCGCCCGCGAGCGGTTGCGGACCTACGTCCTGCGCAACCCGCCGCTGCTCGCCGCCGTCGCCGGCCTGCTCGCGCCGGACGCGCTGGCGCCCGACGTGCTGGTCGACGCCGCGCACGGCGTCGTGTACGTGTTGCTGGTCGCCGGGTTCTTCGTGCTCGGCGTGAACCTCGCCGCGGAGGCCGAGCACGGCTTCCTGCGGCTGCCGCTGACGCGGACAGTCGGCGCCGCGGTCGTCTTGCGCCTCGTCGTGGCGCCCGCGCTGTTCGCCGCGGCGTCGGCGATCATCGTCGCGGTGCCCGACGCCTACCTGTTCCAGGCGGCGATGCCGTCCGGCATCAACTCGCTCGTCGTCGCCCACGCCTACGGGCTCGACCTGCGGCTGACGTCGTCGGCGCTCGCCTGGACGACGGCCTTCGTCATCCTCGCCGGCGTGGTCGCCGCCGCGCTGTGAGGGCGCTCGTGCAGCGCGTCGCGCGAGCGGGCGTTCGCGTGGGCGGCGAGGACGTCGCGGCGATCGGCCCCGGGCTGCTCGTGCTCCTCGGCGTCGGCCACGACGACGACGAGGCGCTCGCCGACCGCATGGCCGACAAGCTGCGCGCCCTGCGCGTCTTCGAGGACGCCGACGGGCGCATGAACGAGCCGCTCGGCGAGCGCGAGGTGCTGTGCGTCTCGCAGTTCACGCTGCTCGGCGAAGCGCGCAAGGGCAACCGGCCGAGCTTCGTCGCGGCCGCCCGGCCCGAGCAGGCCGAGCGCCTGTACGAGCGCGTCTGCGACCGCCTGGGCGCGCGGCGCGGCGTGTTCGGGGCGCGGATGC
>DASXRF010000164.1:0-13529 GCA_036506755.1 Solirubrobacteraceae bacterium
CGAGACCTCGAAGGCGACGTTCTCAGCGGCCCCCGTGTCGCCCACGTAGCCGCCGTAGCGCGCCAGCGCCCGCAGCACCGCCTTCTTCCACGGCGGCGCGTCGAGGCGCTCGATCTCGGCGTCGCTGTAGTCCAGGCGCAGCCGCGTGCCGATGGCCGGCGTGGCTGCGTGCTCGGAGCACGCGAAGCCCAGGCCCTCGGCCGGCGGCACGAAGCCGTCGGCGCAGTCGACGAGCAAGAACAGCGCGTGGTCGATCTCGCCCGCGAGCAGCTCCGGTGCGCGGACGATCCCCGCGGCCAGGCCGAAGTGCGCGGCCGTCGCGTCCGAACCCAACCCGTAGGCCAGGCCCTCGGCCGGCTCGGTGCGCCCGCCGGCGCTGGCGCGGATCGGCCGGCCGTCGCCCGGCAGCGCGGGCACGATCCGCCGCCTTCCGCCCACCTGCCAGAGGTCGTCCTCCTCGCCGGTCGCCTCCTCGAGGATCGCCAGGTGCCCGTCGGTGGCCTGGGCGGGGCGCGCGCCGACGGGCACCGCGACCGTCCGCTCGCGCAGCTCGGGGCAGGGGTAGCGCACGCACCGCACGCGCGAGGCGCGGTCCGCCCAGCCCGCCGTGTAGAGCGGATGCCCGAAGTCGGCCGGATCCCAGGCCGGGTCGCTTGTGGAGGAGGGCAGCCCGTAGATCATCTGCGGCGGCCCGCGGCCGGCCAGGCGGGCGACGACGGCGGCCGAGTCCGGCGCGAGCGGCGCGCCGGGCCGCAGCGGCTGGTCGAATGCGCTGCCGTCGAGGTAGGGCCGCCAGCACGCGGGGCGCCACGGGGCGCCGAGGCCGACGCGCAGGTCGACGCCGGGACACCGCCGCCCGAGGCCCGCGGCGTGGTGGGCGGCGAGCGTCGCGCGGTCCAGCGCGGCGTCGTAGAGCGCGACGTCGTCGAGCCGGCCGCGCAGCCCGCCGCCCAGGACGAGCGCCTCCGGAGCCTTGTCGAGCGGGCCGTCGAGCGCGCGTCGGGCGCGCACGCGGCCGTCGACGTAGAGCCGCTGCGCGCGGCCGTCGAACGTGCCGGCCAGGTGCGTCGTGCGCCCGGCGCGCACGGCGCCCGGCGCGCTCGCCAGTCGGTGGGCGCGCCCGCGCGCCCACAGCCGGAGCACCGCGCGGCCGTCCTTCGTGAAGCCGATCGCGTACTGGCCCGGCTTGCCCGCGAGCGTCGCCGCGTGCCGGATGGCCTCGGGACGCGACCACGCCTCCAGCGACAGCGCGGCGGTCGGGTTCAGCGGCCGCGAGTTGGGCACGGTCGTCGCGGCGTGGCGGCCGTCGTAGCGGGCGCTGCGCCCACCGCGAACGAGCGGGGCCGCGCCGGGCCGCGCGCCGAGCTCGTGGAGGCCGGCCCCGGTCGTGCGCAGGTCGGCGGTCGAGGGGCCGGCAGGCTCGTTGAACGCCCAGTAGCCGGCCAGCGCCGCCTCGGCCAGCACCGTGTCCGCGTAGGGCGGCGCCGCCCCCGCCGCCGGCGGCCCGGCGAGCAGGGCGCAGACGGCGGCGAGGAGCGACGCGCGGCGCACCCGCGCACTATCGCGCCATGGGGCACGACCTACACTCCCGCGGCGTGATCGCGCGCGAAGCCGCCCTGGACGCGCTCAGCTCGGAGACCTTCGACCTGGTCGTCGTCGGCGGCGGGATCACCGGCGCCGGGGTCGCGCTGGACGCCGCCGCCCGGGGCTACTCGGTCGCGCTCGTCGAGAAGGCCGACTACGCCGCCGGGACGTCGAGCCGCTCGAGCAAGCTCGTCCACGGCGGGCTGCGCTACCTGCAGAACTTCGACCTCGGCCTCGTGCGCGAGGCGCTGCTCGAGCGCCAGCTGCTCGTCACGCTCGCGCCGCACCTCGTGCGCCCGCTGCGCCTCGTCGTCCCGGCCTTCGAGAGCGCGCGCCCGGACCGCCTCGTCGGCGTCGGCCTGAACCTGTACGACGTCATGTCCGTCGACAAGCTGCGCGGGCGCCTGCGCCGGCGCGACGACGACAGCTCGTGGTCGCCCGACCGCCACCGCACGATCACCGGCGAGGAGGTCGTCGAGCTGCTTCCGGCGCTGGCCGGCCGACAGCCGACCTCGGGCTACCTGTTCTACGACTGCCAGACCGACGACGTGCGGCTCGTGTTCACGGTGCTGGGCGAGGCCGAGCGCTTCGGGACGGTGATGGCCAATCGCGTCGAGGTCACCGACCTCGTGCCCGGGGGCGTGCGCGCGGTCGACCGCGAGTCGGGCGAGGACTTCGTCGTCCGCGCCGCGAACGTCGTCAACGCGACCGGCGTCTGGGCCGATCGCCTGCGCCCGGAAGAGCTGCACGACGAGGCGGAGGTGCCGACCATCCGCCCGAGCCGCGGGACCCACGTCACCGTGTCCTCGGAGGCCGTGCCGCTCGTCGCCGGGGCGATCGTCCCGGCCGGCGGCGGGCGCTCGATCTTCGCCCTTCCCTGGCTCGGGCGCACGCTGCTGGGCACGACCGACAACGACTACGAGGGCGACCTCGAACACGTCCCCGCGGACCCGGCCGACGTCGACTACATCCTCGAGGCGGCCAATGCCTTCTTCGGCCGCGACCTCACCCCCGACGACATCACCGGCGCCTACGCGGGCGTGCGCCCGCTGATCTCCACGGGCGACCCCAAGAAGTCGGTGGACATCTCGCGCAAGGCCGAGCTCTACGAGACCTCCAGCGGGATGATCACGATCACCGGCGGCAAGCTGACCACGTTCCGGCGGATGGCGAAGATGGCCGTCGACCGGCTCGTCGAGCGCGAGTCGCGCGACGCGCCCTGCCGCACCCACGAGATCCCGCTCGGGCTGACCGTCGACCCCGACGACCTGCGCCGCGTCGAGGGCGTGCCCAAGGACGCCTATCGCTCGCTCGCCGCCCGCTACGGCTTCGCCGCCCACGACGTCCTGCGCGTCGCGGCCGAGCGAGGCGAGCTCGCCCAGCCCGTCGTGCCCGGGCTGCCCGACCTGCTCGCCGAGGTCGCCTTCGCGGCCCGCCGCGAGCAGGCGCTGAGCGTCGGCGACGTCCTGCTGCGGCGCACGCGCCTCGGCCTGCTGGCCGCCCGCGAGCTCGAGGACGGCCCCGCGCGCCGGGTCGCCGCCGTGCTCGGCGGCGAGCGTCGCTGGGACGGCGCCCGCATCGAGGCGGAGGTCGAGCGCTGGCGGGCGGAATCCGCCGCGGAGGGCCTCGTCGTCCGAGCCGGGACACGTCCGGGCTAAAGTCGAAACTTCCGCGCCCGGCAGGGGTTGTCTCCCGGGTTGCCCGCCGCCAAGGAGGAGCTTCGCTTGCATCGCCGCCGCCCGATCACCGTCCTCGTCGTCGCCGCCGTGCTCGCCGCGCCGGCCGCCGCGCGCGCCGGGGTGTTCCCCGGCGAGGTGATCGACGGGCCCAGCGCGGACATCGTCCGCGTCGGCGACGTCGATCTCGCCCGCGACGGCACCGGCGCCGTCGTCTACGTCCGCAAGGACGGCGGGACGGACCACATCTTCGTCGCCCGGCTGTTCGCCGGCGCCTGGCAGCCGCCCGAGCGCGTCGACGTCGGCATCGACGCGGCCGGCTCGGCGCCCGCGGTCGCCGCGTCGGACGGAGGGCGCCTGGCGATCGCCTTCGTCTCCGGGGGCTCGCTGTACGCGGTCGTGCGCCTCGGGGGCGACTCCCCGCTGGGCGCGCCGCAACTCATCGGCGCCCCGGCGAGCGCGCCGGCGATGGACATGTCGATCAACGGCGCGGGCTACATCACCTACACGTCGGGCTCCGACGTGCGCGCCGCCCGCCTCGAGCGCACGGCGTCGGCGTTCACCGAGCTCGGCGCCGTCCTCGACGTCGACCCGGCCCAGCCCGCCGGCGACACCGCGGCGCGCCGCTCGGACGTGGCGGTCTCCGCCGACGGCACCGGGCTTGCGGTGTGGGGCGAGCGCGGCGGCGACGGGCAGGGCCACGTCTACGCGCGCCGCCTGTACGACGGCAGCATCTCCACGGCCCCGCAGGACCTCACGCTGAGCGACTACCAGGGCCACGCCGGCGGCACCGCCGACTCGCCCGACGTCGACATCGAGGACGACTCGAGCTACGCCTGGGTCGTCTTCCGTCAGGCGCTCGACGGCACGCCGCGCGCGGTCGCCCGCCGGCTCGTGGGCTCGGCCTTCGAGGCGCCCGCGGTGGTCGACGGCCAGGGCTTCCCGGCGACCGAGGGCGTCGACGCCCCGGCGCTCGACCTCAACGGCACGGGCGCCGGCCTCGTGGTCACCGCCGGCAGCTCGTCGCACGCCGTCTACGTCGCGCCGCTCGAGGACGACACGTTCGGCAAGGGCGCCATCCGCGTCGACGGCGCGCCGGTCGACATCGTCGGCGCCAAGCCGCTGTCCGGCGTCGCCCAGAGCGGCAACGGCTTCGTCAGCTGGCTGCAATCGACGGGCCCGAGCGACGCGGTGACCCTCCGCGGCCGCGTGTACGACGTCAAGAAGGGCTTCGACCCCGAGGGGGCGCTCAGCAATCCCGACTTCGGCGCCGTCGACACGTCCGCCGGCTACGACGCCGCCGCCGACCGCGTCAACGACGCCGCCGCCGTCGCGATCCAGGGCACGGGAGCCGAGCGCCGCCTCGTCGCCGGCATGATCGACCGCCCGCCGAGCGCGTTCGTCGGCTACACGGCCCAGAAGGTCCGTCGCTTCAACGGCCTGCGCTGGGGGGCGGCCTTCGACCTCTGGGGCCGCCCGACCTACACGGTCGAGCTCGACGGCCAGCCGGCCGCCCAGACGCAGGAGACCAAGTGGCTGCCCCCGCAGGCCGTGCCCGACGGCATCCACCGCTGGCGGGTCGTGGCCACGGACCGCCGCGGGCAGGCGGCGACCTCGCCGACGCGGCTGCTGCGCGTCGACAACACGCCGCCGGTGCTCGCCGTCCGGGTCTCGGGGACGCGCAGGGCGGGGCGGCTGCTGAAGTTCCGCTTCAACGCCGGCGACGTGCTGAACCCGGGCGCCGCCGGGCTGGCGCGCATCCGCGTCGTCTGGGGCGACGGCAGCCCGCCCGTGCTGAGCGCCAAGACCGCCGCCCACCGCTACCCGCGCGGCACGTTCACGCTGCGGGTCAGCGCGACCGACAAGGCGGGCAACTACGTCATCGTGACGAAGCGGCTCGTCGTCAAGAAGCGCAAGAAGTGATCGTCCGCGCCGCCGGGCGCAGCCTGGAGCTCGGCGCGCGGCCGTGGCTGATGGGCGTCGTCAACGCGACGCCAGACTCGTTCTCCGACGCCGGCCGCCATCCCGACAAGGTCGCGCTCGGCCTGGAGCTGCTCGAGCAGGGCGCGGACCTGCTCGACGTCGGCGGCGAGTCGGCGACCACCGGGCGCCCGCCGGTGGCGGCCGCCGAGGAGATCGCCCGCGTCGTCCCCGTCATCGAGGCGCTCGCCGCGCGCGGCGCGGTCGTCTCGGTCGACACCTACAAGCCCGCCGTCGCCGAGGCCGCGATCGCCGCCGGGGCGGTCATGGTCAACGACGTGAGCGGCCTGCGCGACCCCGCGCTGGCGGACGTGTGCGCGCGCACCGGCGCCGCCCTGGTCGTCATGCACACGCGCGCCGAACCCAAGCAGCGCCTGCAGGACCCCCGCCGCTACGACGACGTGGTCGCCGACGTGGTCGGCTTCCTGCGCGAGCGCATGGCGCTCGCCGGCTCGCGCGGGGTCGACGGCGAGCAGCTCGTGCTCGACCCTGGCCCGGACTTCGCCAAGACCCCGGCGCAGACGATCGAGCTCCTGCGCCGGCTCGACGAGGTGCGCGCCCTCGGGCGGCCGCTCCTGCTCGCCGTCTCGCGCAAGGACTTCATCGGCGCGCTCACGCGCCGCCCGCCGGGCCAGCGGCTGGCCGGGACGCTGGCTGCGATCGGCTGGGGCGTCGACCACGGCGCGGCGATCCTGCGCGTCCACGACGTGCGCGAGGCCGCCGACTTCCTCGCGGTCCGCGCGGCGCTGCGCGGCGATCTGGACGTCGCGCCCGACCTCGCCATCACGGAGGAGATCCGGTTGGAGCGCTGAAAGGCGCTACCGTCCCGTCCATCGAGTCGCCGGTCGCTACCCCACGCGGCCGGAGCCCACCGGCCAACCAGGGAAAAGGAGACCGCCATGTCCGTCCTGGATCGCAGCGCCCTCGAAGACAGCCCTCTCGCCGACCTGCACGCGCTCGCCTCCGAGCTCGGCATCGACGGCTTCCGCCGTCTGCGCAAGGCGGCCCTCATCGACGCGATCCTCGCCCAGCAGGGCGGCGGGAACGGCGCCGTGACGGAGGCCGACGTCGCCGAGGCGGAGGTCGAGGCCGAGGCGGAGGGCGAGGCGGAGGCCGAGGAGCGCCCGCGGCGCGGCCGGCGCGGCCGGCGCGGGGGGCGGGTCCGCCGCGACGCCGACGAGGTCGAGGCCGAGGCCGAGCCGGTCAAGGCCGCCGGCGCCGAGCCGACCGAGCGCGTGGCCGAGGGCGTCGTCGAGCTGCTCGGCAACGGCTCGGGCTTCCTGCGCGTGGCGCCTCCGGACCCCAGCGACGACGACGTCTACATCTCCGCCGCCCAGGTGCGCCGTTGCGAGCTCGTCTCCGGCGACCGCGTCACCGGGCCCGTGCGCCCGCCGCGGCGCTCGGAGCGCTACCCGTCGCTCATCCGCGTCGACACCATCAACGGCAAGTCGGCCGACGAGGTCGCCGAGGGCACCCACTTCGACGAGCTTCCCGCCGCGTTCCCGACGCAGCGCTTCGCGCTGGGCTCCGACGACCCCACGCTCAAGGCGATCGAATGGCTGACGCCGCTGGGCCGCGGCTCGCGCGCGGTCATCGCCGGCGGCCCGCGCGCGGGCAAGACCGAGGCCCTGCGGCGGATCGCCGGCGCGCTCGCCGCGCAGGACGGGCTCGACGTCACCGTCGTGCTCGCCGGCGTGCGCCCGGAGGAGATCTCCGACTGGAAGCAGGACGGGCCGGCGGAGCCGGCGGTCGCGCTCAGCTTTGCCGCCTCGCACGACGCGCAGTCGCAGGCGGTCGAGCGCGCGGTGGAGACCGCCAAGCGGATCGCCTCGCGCGGCGGCGACGCCGTCGTGGCGATCGACACGCTCGACGGCGTGCACCCGCACGCGGCGCGCAAGGTGCTCGCCGCGGCGCGCGACATCGTCGACGGCGGCTCGCTGACGATCATCGCGACGGCGACCAAGCCGGTCGGCGGCGAGACGACCGTCATCGCGCTCGACGCCGCGCTGACCTCGACGCGCCGCTTCCCGGCGCTGGACCTGGGCGCGAGCGGGACGCTGCGGCCCGAGCTGCTGGTCGGCGAGGACGGGGCCGACGCGATCGCCCAGGCGCGGGCGCAGGCGCTGGGCGTCAGCTAGTGGGCGCGTCCGTAAGCGGACGGGTCCACTAGCGCGGCACATAGGCCACGCGGCCCCACGACGGCTCGGGGGCGAGCTCGAGCGGCTCGCCGCCGCGCTCGGGCTGCACGTAGGCGAACGACTGCGTGTGCGGGTTGAAGGCGATGTCGAGCTCGCCCTCCTTGACGCGCTGGTCCAGCCACGCCGAGCGGAAGACCAGCCGCCGCAGCCAGTGCACGAGCGAGCGGTCGGCGGGGCCGACGAGCTCGGGCCAGCAGTCGTTGACGTGCTCGCCCAGCGCCGAGCTCGGATCCGGGATCTCGCCGTTGACCGCGAGGTTGACCAGGTCCTCGAGCTCGGCATCGCCGAGGCGGCCGCCGACGAAGGCGAGCTTCATCGCCGCCTGCTCGCAGCGCTCGGAGAAATCGCGCTCGTTGAAGGTGAAGCGCAGCTCGCCGTACTCGAGGACGAAGTCGTCGCCGGAGTCGTAGTTGCCGCGCTTTCGTGTCTCCATCAGGCAGGGGAAATCGCGAACGCCGGCAACCTGAGCGGCTCCGGCGTTCGAGGCGTCGGGATCGTATGCCCGAGTCCTTCCCCGCGTCTGCCCCTGCAGCACAAGTTGCAGTGCAATACCCTGGCCGCGTGCTCGACGGCAAGGCGGTGGCCATCACGGGCGCGTCGTCGGGCATCGGGGAGGCCGCGGCGCTCGCCTTCGCCGCTCGCGGCGCGGCCGTGGCGCTCGGCGCCCGGCGCGCCGATCGTCTCACGGCGCTCGCGCGGCGCATCGAGGACGACGGCGGGCGGGCCCTCGCGCTGCCCGCCGACGTCGGCGACGAGCGCCAGGCGCGCGCGTTCGTCGAGCACGCCTACGAGCACCTCGGCCGGCTCGACGTCCTGGTCAACGCCGCCGGCGTGGTGCGCGGCGGCCGCGTCGAGGGCGCCGACACCGAGCGGTGGCGCGAGACGGTGCGCGTCAACGTGCTCGGCCTCCTGTACTGCACCCACGCCGCGCTGCCGGTGATGCGCGCCCAGGGCGGCGGCGACATCATCAACCTGGCGTGCCGCGCCGGGCCGGGCAGCGCGATCCACGCGCTCACCGCCGCCGCCGTGGCGGCCTTCTCGGAGGAGCTGCGCGAGGAGGCGAGCCGGCTGGGCGTGCGGGTGATCGTCGTGGAGGCCGCGGCCCGGCGCGACCCGGAGGAGGTCGCGGAGGCGCTCGTGGCGGCCATCGAGCAGCCCGCGATCCAGCCAACCGGCCAGCCGCGGTAGCCGGGCGTCAAGGCCCGCGCGCCCGCCGACCGACAAGGTGGGCATCGTGTCCACGCGCGCGCGCCCCAGCCGAGCCGTGACCCGGCCGGCCGCGCCGGCGTGCGACCCCCTGCGCGAGGCGCGCGAGACGGGCGGCATGACGTCGCGGATCATGCTCGGCTACGCCGAGCGCGCCGGCGGGCGCGAGGCGGTCGAGGCCGTCCTCGAGCACGCCGGGCTGGCCGGGCGCGAGGCCGAGCTGCGCGACGAGAACACGTGGTTCTCGTTCGCCACGAAGGTGCGCCTGTTCGAGGCGCTCGTCGCGGTGCTCGACGACCCGGAGGCCACGCGGCGCGCCGGCGCGGCGGCGCTCGAGCTCAACGTGGGGGAGGGGCTGAAGGTCGCTCTGCGCGCGCTCGGCTCGCCGAGGCTCGTCTACCAGCACATCGTGCGGGCCAACGGGAGGTTCTCCGCGCGCCACGCGATGGAGCTGCTCGAGCTCGGCACCGGCCACGCCCGGCTGCGCTTCGTCGACGTCACGGGCGCCGCCATCCACCCGCTCGACTGCCGCTACAACGTCGGCCTGCTCTCGTGCATCCCGGCGCTGTTCGGCCAGCCGCCGGCGCGGGTCACGCATCCGGTGTGCGCCGTCGACGGCGGCGAGGCGTGCATGTACGAGGTCACCTGGGAGCGCTCCGCCCTCACGGTGCGCTCGCTGCTCGCCTCGGGCGCGGCGGCCGGTGGCTCGTTGCTCGTCGCGGCGCTCGCCGCGCCGGCGCTGCTGCCCGTCGCGGGCGCGGTCGCCGCGACGGCGATCGGCGCGATCGGCGTCCGGGCGGCGCGCACGCGGCGCGCGAGCTGGCGCCGGCTGGAGGCCGACGCGAGCGAGCAGGCGACGGTGGCCGAGCGGCTCAACGCCTCGCTGCAGGACCTCGTCTCGGAGCTGCGCCTGGAGGAGCTGCTCGACAAGATCGTCCACAACGCGCGCGCGGCGGTCGCCGGCAAGGAGTTCGCCCTGCTTGTCGACGAGGACGGCGGGTTGACGTGTCGTGGCTCGACCGGACTGCCGCCGGCGTCGGTGGCGACGCTCGAGTGCTGGGCGGCCGAGGCGGGCGACCTGCGCGAGCCCGCGCTCGTCGAGGACGTCGTCGTCGTGCCCGCGCTGGCCGCCCTCGCCGCGGACGCCGACGTGCCGATGCGGTCGCTGTGCGCGGTGCCGCTCGTCTACCGCGGCGACGCCGTCGGCCTGCTCGTGGCGCTCTCGGCGCAGGCGCGAACGTTCCTGCCGCGCGACGTCGACCTCGTGCGCTCCTACGGCGTGCAGGCGGCGATCGCGCTGTCCAACGCGCGCCTGTTCGCCGCCCAGCACGCGCTCGCGGTGCGCGACGGCCTCACCGGGCTGCTCAACCACCGCGAGTTCCACGAGGCGCTGGACCGCGAGCTCGCCCGCTGCCGGCGCAGCGGCGCCCCCGCGAGCATCGTCCTGGTCGACCTCGACGGCTTCAAGCAGGTCAACGACGCGTCCGGCCACGCCGAGGGCGACCGCGTCCTGCGCGACGCGGCCGCCGCGCTCGCCGGCGCGTGCCGCGGCTCGGACCTGGCCTTCCGCCTGGGCGGCGACGAGTTCGCGCTCCTGCTGCCCGAGACGACGGCCACCGCCGCGCGGCGGGTGGCCGACCGCGCCGCGGCCGCGGTCGCCGCCGCCGACCCCCGCACGAGCGCGTCGTACGGCGTCGCGTCGTGGCCGGCCGACGGCGGCAGCAAGGACGTCCTGCTGGCGCACGCCGACGCCGCGGTCTATGCGATGAAGGGCGAGCGGGCTTCGGACGGCCGCGCGCCCTCGGCGCCCGCGCACCCGGCCGCGCTGCAGCGCGCGCGGCTCCAGGTCGCCGCGCGCCTCGCGTCCGAGCTGGCCGCGCTCACCGACATCGACCCGATCCTCGCCACGGTCGTCGCGCAGCTTGGCGAGGCCTACACCTTCGAGGCGTGCGCGCTGCGCCTGGAGGAGGGCGCGCTGCGCGTGGTCGCCGGCGCGCCCGTGGTGACGCCGCGGCTTGCCGCGCCGGTGCGCGTGGAGGGGCGCCTGTGGGGCGCCCTGGGCATCGACGCGCCGCCGGAGGCGGCCTTCGGGCCCGACGACCTGCTTCTGCTCGAGACGGTCGCTGCGCAGGTCGGCGCCGCGCTCCACCGGGCGCAGCTCGTCGCGGCGCTCGAGGCCGCGCGCGCCCAGCGGGCCGCCTGAGAGGCCCGGGGCGAGTTCTCGCGCGCCGTCCCCTAAGGGCGGCATGACCGACGCCTCCACGATCCTGCTGGTCGAGGACGACGACGCGACGCGCACGTTCCTCGCCGACAACCTCACCGCCGACGGCTACGACCTGCTGGTCGCCGACTCCGTGCGCGACGGCGCGCGGCTGCTGGAGACGAAGTTCCCCGACCTCGCGGTGCTCGACGTCGGGTTGCCCGACGGGTCGGGACTGGACCTCGTGCGCCGCGTGCGCGAGGCCGACCGGCTCGTCTCGCGCGTCGATCCCTTCACGCCGCTGCTCGTCTTGAGCGGCCGGGCCAGCGACGTCGACCGCCTGCGCGGGCTCGAGCGCGGCGCGGACGACTACGTGGCCAAGCCGTTCGCGTATCCCGAGCTGCGGCTGCGCGTGGCAGCGCTGCTGCGTCGTTCACAGGGGCGACGGGGAGCCGGCCGGCTCCGGGTGGGCCCGCTCGAGGTCGACCCGCAGTCGCGCAGCGTCCTGCTGCACGGCGAGCGCGTGGCGGTCTCGCAGAAGGAGTTCGCGCTCGTCCGGATCCTCGCCTCCGATCCGACGCGGGTCTTCACGAAGGAGGAGCTGTTGCGCAGCGTCTGGGGATTCCGGTCGATCGGCACCACGAGAACGCTGGACAGCCACGCGTGCCGGCTGCGCGCGAAGCTCAACGCGCGCGGCGAGCGGTTCGTCGTCAACGTGTGGGGCGTCGGCTACCGGCTCGTCGACGGGGAGCTCGTCTGAGATGGCGGCGGTGCTGGCCGGGTCGGGCTGGGTCGTCGCGCTCGCGGCCGCGGCGCTCGCGGCCGCGCTGCTCGTGCGGCTGCGCGCCCGCGAGGAGCTCGTCGCGCGGGCGTGCCACGAGCTGCGCTCGCCGCTGACGGCGGCGCGCCTCGCCGTCCACGCGATCGGCGCGGGCGACGCCGCGACCGCGCAGGCGCTGGCCGTGCTCGACCTCGAGCTGCGGCGCGCCGGGCTCGCGCTCGACGATCTGGTCGCCGCGCGCGACGGGGCGCGCGCCGGTGACGTCGCCGAGCTGCTCGAGGCCCACGAGGTGGTGCAGGCGGTGGCCGAGTCGTTCCTGCCGGTCGCGCGCGGGCTCGGCGCCGAGTTGCGCGTCGAGCCGGTGCCGCCGGGCCTCTTCGTGCGCGGTGATCGGCTGCGACTGGTGCAGGCGGTCGGCAATCTCGTCGGCAACGCCCTCGAGCACGGGGCAGGTCCGGTGACGGTGCGCGCGCGGTGCGGGCCGGGCGGTTCGGTGCGCCTCGAGGTCCACGACGGCGGCCCAGGGCTGCCGGCGCCGGTCGCGGCGCTCGCGGCACGGCCGCGGGCGGGCCGCGGCCGGCGGGGGCGCGGCCTGGCGATCGCCACCGACGTCGCGGTGCGCCACGGCGGCCGCCTCGTCTCTGCGCCCTCGCCGCGCGGCGCGCGCCTGGCGCTCGAGTTGCCGCTCCTCACCGCGGCCGACGAGGGCGGCCAACGCGGACCCGAGGATCCGCCGCTCGCCGGCCGGATGCCGTGGTGGCGAAGGGTGATCTCGTGAGCCTGCGCGTCGACGTCGACCGGCGCTGCCCGCGCCGCCGGGTGGCGCGATGAGTCGCCGGCGCCGCAGCGGGCTGCTCGGCGGCGCCGGCGCGCCGGGCGCGCGCGGGCCGGTCGCGCCGGTGCGGGTGCGCGGCTCGGCGTACGCCGGCACGCCCAGCTCGCGCTGGCCGGTCGCGCCGGTGGTGGCGCCCGGCTCGGCGAACGCCGGCGCCCGCCGCTCGTCCGGGCGGGTTGCGCTGTGAGCCGTCGCCGCCGCGGCGCGTTGCTCGCCGGCCTCGCGCTGCTCCTCGGCGGCCTGGCCGCGTCGGACGTCGCCGGGCGGGAGGCCGCCCTGCGCCGCGAGGTCGGCCCGCTGGTGGACGTCGTCGTCGCGCGCGAGCCGCTCGCCGCCGGCACGCGGCTGTCGGCGGCGCGCCTCGGAGTGCGGCGCGTGCCCGCGCGCTTCGCGCCGCGCGGGGGATTCACGGGCGCCGCGGCGCTGGACGGCCTGCGCGTTCGCGCCGCGGTTCCCGCCGGCGCGGACGTCACGACCGCCGCCCTCGCCCCCGCCACCTCGCCGGGCAGCGCCGCGGCGCTGCGCCGGGGCGAGCGCTCGGCCGACGTACTTGCCCTCGCATCCGCACAGGGACCCGTCCCCGGCGGCCGCGTCGACGTGCTCGTGACCCGCGAGGCACGCGGCGGCGCCCCCGGGCGCACGACGCTCGCGATCGCCGACGTCGAGGTCCTCGCCGCGCGCCCGGCGAGCGAGGGCCGCATGCTTGCTTCGCTGCGCGTGACGCTGCGCCAGGCGGTCTATCTCGCCGCCGCCCAGGCCTTCGCTCGCGAGATCCGCCTCCTGCCACGCCCGCCCGGCGAGCGGTCGCGCCTCGCGCCCGGCCTCAGCGTCACCGACGAGCTGTGACCCGCCGCGACGCACCGGGGGCGAACAGTCACGGCCGCCGGCCTACGGGCGGCATGGAGCCCGCCACCCAGGCCGCGGTCCTCGACCGCCTCGCCGACGACCTGCGCGCCCGCCTGCTCGACCGGCCGGGCGAGGCCGCCGGCGAGGACCTGCACGCGCGTAGCCGCGCGATCGTCGACCGCGAGGCTGCGCTGCTCGACGAGGCGGCGCGCGACCACCTCGT
>DASXRF010000165.1:0-1906 GCA_036506755.1 Solirubrobacteraceae bacterium
GCTGCGCCGCCGCGCCGGCGGCCTGACCCGGACCCTCGTCGCACGACGCCGCACCGCGCTGCGCGTGCGGCTCACCAAGGCCTTCCGCCGCGCCCGGCACCGGGCGCTGCGCCATCACCGATCGGTCGCGCTGACGCTGCGCGTGCGCGCCGCCGACGCCGCCGGCAACGCGCGCACCGTGAAGGTGCGGATCAGGCTGGTCCGCCGGCGCTGACCCTCACCACTCCCCGCCGCGGAACAGGTTCGCGAACAGGGTGCCGGCGCGCGACGGCCGCTCGCCCTCGGCCTCGCCCTCGCGCGCGCCGCCGCGCGCCGCCCGCGAGTCGGGAAACAGCCGGTAGGCGGTGCGGGCGATCGCGTCCATGGAGCCCGGGCTGAGCGTCGTCGTGAGCTCGCCCGCGTTGCCCAGGCGGCTGGAGATCCGCCGCGGCCGGCGGGTGATCGCCTCGCCGATCAGGTCGGCGGCCTCGTCGGGGGTCAGCGTGGGAAAGCGCGCGTAGGCCTCGGTCGGGGCGATCATCGGCGTACGCACGAGCGGCATGTAGATCGTCGTGATCTGCACGTCGTCGGCGGCGATCTCGGGATTGACCGAGTCCGAGAATGCGTCGAGCGCGGCCTTCGAGGCCATGTAGGCGGCGAAGCGCGGCGGCCCGGTCTGGACGCTGACCGACGAGATGTTGACGACATGGCCCTGGCGGCGCTCGCGCATGCCGGGGAGGACCCGGAGGATCAGCCGGACCGGCCCGAAGTAGTTGAGCTGCATCGTGCGCTCGAAGTCGTGGAAGCGGTCGTACGACAGCGCGATCGACCGCCGGATCGACCGGCCCGCGTTGTTGACGAGCACGTCCACGCGCCCGTGCTGCTCGAGCACCTCCGCCGCCATGCGGTCGATGTCCGTGAGGTCGGACAGGTCGCAGGGATGGACGAACGCCGTGCCGCCCGCCTGCGCGATCTCCACGCGGGTCTCGTCGAGCTTCTCGCGCGTGCGCGCGACGAGCGCGACCTCGCCGCCGGCCGCGCCGACCTTCAGGGCCGCCGCCCGGCCGATCCCCGACGACGCGCCGGTGATCAGGACGAGCTTCCCTCGCACGGCGTCCTCGAGCGAGCGTCCGAGAAGCCGCCGCGCCACCTGTGGCGGGGTGATCGGGCTGCGCACGACGAGCTGCCGCGGGTCGAGGCTGAAACCGTTCATCGGACCTCCCTCGTGACTGGGCCCTATCGTCGCACGGCGCGACGGCGCGCGACACCCGCATGGCAGAGGGATCTGGCGGGCAGGCCCCACGTACAGGAGCAGCCCCCAGGAGGAGGGAGCCCGGATGACCATCGTGATCGTCGTCATCGCCGTCGTCGTGCTGGCCGTGCTCGCCGTGGCGGCCACGCGCGTCCTCGGCCGGCGCCGCGCCCAGCAGGCCGAGCGCCGCGACCGCCTGGCCAGCGAGGCCCGCGGCCATCGCCAGGAGCTCGAGGCCAACGCGTTGCGCGCCCGGGAGGCGACCGAGGCGGCGGAGGCGCATACGACCCAGGCCGATCGCCACCGCGAGCGCGCGGACGTGCTGCGCAGCGAGGCCGAGCGCCACGAGCAGATGGCCGCGCAGGAGGCCGAGCAGGCCGCGTCCGACCAGGAGCGCGGCGAGCGCGCCCGGGCCGCCGCGCAGCGCCACGACGAGCGCGCGCAGGACGTCGAGGAGCGCCTGCGCTAGAACGCCGTTCGGTCAGCCGGATCGACGAGCGCGGAGCTCGTTCACGCCGCCGGCCGACGTCGAGACGAGCGTCCAGACGCCCGCCCCCTCGCGCTCGTCGAGCGCGTGCTCGAGCTCACCGTCGACCGGCGTGCGCTGCGGGCGGCTCGGCGTCCGGCGATCCGCGAGCCGCTGAAGCGCGAGCACCGCCGCCCCGAAGGCGGCGA
>DASXRF010000166.1:0-6787 GCA_036506755.1 Solirubrobacteraceae bacterium
GCAGCCCGAGGGCCCGATGAGGGCGAGCACCTCGCCCTGGCGGATCGCGATCGAGACCTCCTTGACCGCGGCCTTGGAGCCGTAGAAGACGCTGAGCGCGTCGAGCGTCATGCGCTCCGGGCCGGCGGCGGCGCGCGGGCCGCGCGCGGCTTCGGGGCCCGAGCGGATGACGCTCGACGCGCTCAGCGTCTTCTACGGCCAGAAGGCCGCGGTCAAGGACGTCTCGATCGCCATCCGCCAGGGCGAGGTGCTCGCCCTCATCGGGCCCTCGGGCTGCGGCAAGACGACGCTGCTGCGCACGCTCAACCGGCTCACCGAGCTGACCGCGACGGCGCGCCGCGACGGCACCATCTCGCTCGACGGGCGCGACATCGACCTGCTCGAGGTCACCGAGCTGCGCCGGCGCGTGGCGATGGTCTTCCAGCAGCCCAACCCGTTCCCGATGTCGATCTTCGACAACGTCGCCTACGCGCTGCGCGAGCAGGCGATGAAGCGTCCGGGGCGAGCGGTCCTCGAGCCGCTGGTGGTCGAGGCGCTCCAGCGCGCCGGCCTGTACGACGAGGTCCGCGACGAGCTCGACCGGCCCGCGCTGCGCCTCTCCGGCGGCCAGCAGCAGCGGCTGTGCATCGCCCGCGCGATCGCCACGCGCCCCGAGGTCCTGCTCATGGACGAGCCGTGCTCGGCGCTCGACCCGCGCTCGACGGCGGTCATCGAGGAGCTCATCGGCGAGCTGCGCCGAGAGCTGGCGATCGTGATAGTCACCCACAACCTCCAGCAGGCCTACCGGGTGGGCGACCGCGTGGCGTTCATGTACCTCGGCGACCTCGTCGAGTACGGGCCCACAGAGCTGGTCTTCGGCGCACCGCGCGCCCAGCGCACGCGCGACTACGTCGGGGGTGCCTTCGGGTGATCCGCGCCGCCGCGCCGCTGTTGGTCGCCGCGCTGGCGCTGTCGGCGTGCCAGACGACGCAGGAGCTGAGCGCGCAGCGGGCCAAGGAGGCCAAGAAGCTCGTCAACCAGAAGGGCCTGACCGTCGGCACGTCCAACCGCGACGTGCGCGTCGTCGACAGCGCCGTGCTGCACGACCGCTACGGCGCGGCGGCGGTGGTCGAGCTCGAGAACACCAGCCGGCGCGACATGGCCGACGTGCCGCTGGCCATCGACGTCCGCGGCGCCGGCGGGCGGACGCTCTATCGCAACAACGCGCCCGGGCTCGAGGCGGGGCTCGTGGCCACGCCGCTGCTGCCGCACGGCCGGCGGGTGGTGTGGGTCAACAACCAGGTCGTGGCCGCGGGAGCGCCGCGGAGCGTCGCCGTGCGCGTCGGCCGGCCGCGGGGGAGGGCCGTCGCCCGGCCGCCGCGCATCGAGCTCTCGCGGATCCGGCGCGACTCCGACACCGACGGCGCCTTCGTGACCGGTGTCGTCACCAACCGCTCGAAGGTGCTCCAGAGGCGACTCATCGTGTTCTGCGTCGCGCGCCGGCGCGGTCGCATCGTCGCCGCGGGGCGCGGCGTGGTGGAGAAGCTGCCGCCCGCCCCGACCCGCAAGCCCGTGCGCTTCACGATCTACTTCATCGGCAACCCGGCCGGGGCACGGCTCGGCTTCTACGCGCCTCCGGTGGCGCTCTCATGACCGACGTGACGAGCGAGATCACCGTGCCGATCCTCGGCCAGGCGGGCGAGCCGTGCCGCGAGTGCGGCGCCCCGCTCGCCGAGGACCAGCGCTATTGCCTGGGCTGCGGGGCGCGGCGGGGCGCCCCGCGGGTCGAGCTCGGGCGCGCCGCGCCGCCGCCCGCCCCGGCGCCGCCGGAGCCGCGCCGCCGGCGTCGCGCCGACGGCGCGACCGCGATCGCCGGCGTCGCGACACTCCTGCTCGCGATGGGCGTCGGCGTGCTCATCGGCCGCGCCGGGCGCGCGGACACGACGCGGGCCTCCGCTCCGGCGCAGGTCATCAGCGTCAGCGGCGGCGGCGCGCCGAGCGGCGCCGCGGCCACCACGACCGGCGGCGAGACCTCGTCCCCCGCGACGGCGCGCCGGCATCACAAGGCCAAGCACGCCAAGGCACGCCACGCCTCCGGCTCGAGCGGCGTGAAGGGCGGCTCGAAGGCGAGCAACCCGACCGTCCAGAAGCTCTCCAAGCTCTCGCCGAAGGAGTACCAGAAGCAGTCCCAGAAGCTGCCCAAGACGGTGGGGACCGGCGGCAAGCCGCCGCCCAAGGACAACAAGAAGCCCGCGGGCGGCGGGGGCTTCGAGGAGATCGGATGAGCGCCGATGCTTCGCATCGGTTGCGCGAACTTCGTTCGCGCGCGGTGATGGGGGGATGAGCGTGATCGACGACGTGCGCCGGCGGCTGGCCGGTGGGAGCGCGCCCGCGCCGGCGCCGCACGAGGACGAGGCGACGCGCGAGCTGCGCGCGCGCCGCGACGAGCTCGCCGACCGCGTGGCGGAGCTGACCTACGACCTCGGGGGCCTGACCTACGAGATGGCCATCCGCGACCACTTCCGGCTGGAGGTCCTGGTGCGCCGCGCCGCCGCGCTGCAGGCCGCCGACGCCGAGCTGGCCGAGGCCGAGCGGCTGCTGCGGCTGGGCGAGTCGGGCGCCGGCGGGTCGTGCCGGGCGTGCGGCGCGCTGCACAGCCGCGGCGCGTCGTACTGCTGGCAGTGCGGGACGCCGCTGCTGGAGGGCGTCAGCGCGACTTGAGGCTGATGCCCTCGAGCAGGTGGGCGACCGTCTCGCAGCAGTCGATCGCCGACTCGAGCGACTCGTAGATGTCCTTCCAGCGCAGGACCACCATCGGGTCGATCCCGTTGGCGAACAACGATGCGACTGCGTCGCGCACGAGCCGGTCGCCCTCGTTCTCGAGCCGGTGGATCTCGACGAGCTCGGGCGCGAGATCGGCGCCAGTGCGCAGCGTCCGCAGCGCCCGCGCGACGTGCTCGGCGGCGCCGACGAGGACCTCGGCCAGCGCGACCGCCTGCTCCATCGGCGCCTCGACGTGATGCAGCCCGAGCCAGTCGGCCGTCTGCTCGGCGTCGTCGACGACGTCGTCGAGTGCTGTGGCCAGCGCGTGGCCGTCGGCCGCGTCGAACGGAGCGCGCCCGCGGCTGCCGCCGTTGAGGCGATGGATGATGTCGTGGGTGACGCGGTCGCCGTGCTGCTCGCAGAGATACAGCTCGCGAGCGAGCTCGGCCTTCTCGGGGTAGTCGACGAGCAGGTCGCGCAGCAGGAGGCTCGCGCGCTGGACGTTGCGGCCGGCCTCCTCGAGGAGCTCGAGCAGGCCGCTGTCGAGACGGCGGCGGAAGAGCACGCGGCCAGCCTCGCGGCGGCGCCCCGTGCGCGCCAGTGGATTCACCGGTTGTTCACGTGCTTTTTACGAGTGCGCAACAGCCTCCGGCCGCGGGAGCGGAAGGCTGGCGGCGTGGAGGCAGCCAGCCACGAGGAGGACACGCTGCGCGCCGGCGAGCTGGAGGTCCGGCTGTCCGACGGGCTCGTGCTCGCCGCGGGTCGCCCGCTCGCCCTGTCGCTGCGCGAGCTGCGGTTGCTCATCGCGCTGCTCGAGCGGCGCGACAGGATCATCCCTCGCGAGGAGCTCTACCGCCTCGCCTGGGGCCGGCCGCTGCGCAACGGCGACCGCTCGGTGGACGTGTACGTCCACAAGCTCCGGACGAAGCTCGAGACCGCGCTGCCGCAGAGGCGCTTCATCCATACGCATTTCGGCTTCGGCTACCGGCTCTCGCCGGAGCTTTCACACGCTTTTCACAACCCCGCGACAGGTCCGTAACAGGCTTCCCCGACCGCGGTGCGAGCCTCGGTGCGCACCTTTCTCTCAAGGAGAACCACTCGTGAACCAACGCAAGATCCTCGCTCTCGGCGCGACCGGCGTCCTCGCCCTCGGCGTCGCGGCGTGCGGCAGCGACGACAAGGGATCCTCGGGCGGCGGCGGCAACGAGAACGCCCAGCAGCTCGGCGGCACGATCAACGGCGCCGGCGCGACGTTCCCCGCTCCCGTCTACCAGGAGTGGGGCAACCGCTTCAAGCAGCAGTTCGGCACGACGGTCAACTACCAGGCGATCGGCTCGGGCGGCGGCATCGCCCAGTTCACCCAGAAGACGGTCGAGTTCGGCGCCTCCGACGCCGCGATGACCGACGACGAGATCAAGGCCGCGGCGAAGAACGGCGACCCGGTCCACGTCCCGACCGTGCTCGGCGCGGTGACGGTCTCCTACAACCTCGACGGCGTCGACAAGGGCCTCAAGCTCGACGGCGCCACGATCGCCGACATCTTCCTCGGGAAGATCAAGAAGTGGAACGACCCGGCGATCGCCAAGATGAACTCGGGCGTCTCGCTTCCGAGCGGGAACATCACGGTCTGCCACCGCTCCGACGAGTCGGGCACGACGAAGAACTTCACCGCGTTCCTCGCCGACTACTCGCCGACGTGGAAGAGCGGCCCAGGCGTCGACAAGACGGTCAAGTGGCCGACCGGCACCGGCGCCAAGGGCAACGACGGCGTCGCGGGCTGCGTCAAGCAGACCAAGGGCGCGGTGGGCTACGTCGAGCAGGCCTTCGCCCTGCAGAACAACTTCACCACCGCCGACGTCAAGAACAAGGACGGCCAGTTCGTCGCGCCGTCGCTGGGCGCGACCGCGGCCGCCGGCGTCGGCGCCAAGCCGCCCGCCGACCTGCGCTTCTCGACGATCAACGCGCCGGGCGCGAAGACCTACCCGATCTCCGCGGTCACGTTCCTGCTCGTCTACAACGACCTGTGCAAGGCCGGCATGAGCAAGGGCGAGGCCAAGCGCGTCAAGACGTGGCTGGAGTACGCCACCGGCGGCGGGCAGAAGGTCGCCCCGCAGCTGGAGTACGCGCCGCTGCCGAGCGCGGTGCTCGCCAAGGCCAAGGCCAAGGTCGCCGGCCTGCAGTGCAACGGCGCGGCGCTTTCGGGCGCCTCGGCCTAGCAGGAGCCTGTTGGAAGCCGGAGCCCTCACGACTCCCGCCGGCGGGCGCGCGCTCGAGCGCCCGCCGGCGGCTCGCCTTCCGGACCGGATCCTCCGGCTGGGGCTCACCGTCGTGGCCGCGGGGATCTTCGTCCTGCTGGCCTTCTTCTTCGTCCGACTGGCCGTCGAGGCGCGCCCGGCGCTCTCCAAGGAGGGCGTCTTCGGCTTCGTCTTCCACAACGACTGGGACGTCTCCAAGGCGGTCTACGGTGCCCTCCCGCTCGTCGTCGGCACCCTGATCACCTCGGCCATCGCGCTCGTCATCGGCGTCCCGATCGCCGTCGCGACGGCGCTGTACCTCACTGAGCTGTGCCCGCGGCGCGCCCGCGGCCCGCTGACGATCCTGGTCGAGCTGCTCGCCGCGGTTCCCTCCGTCGTCTACGGCCTGTGGGGCTTCTTCTTCCTGATCCCCAAGCTGCGGCCGGCCGAGCAGTGGTTCTCGGACACCTTCTCGTTCCTTCCGCTCGTCGGCGGTCACGTCGCGGGCCCCAACTACTTCGTCGCCGGGCTGATCCTCGCGATCATGATCCTGCCGATCGTCTCGGCGATCTCGCGCGAGGTCATCGCCACCGTGCCGACCGATCACAAGGAGGCGGCGTTCGCGCTGGGCGCCACGCGCTGGGAGATGATCCGCATGGCGGTCCTGCCCTACGCGCGCCCGGGGATCGTCGGCGGCGCGATGCTCGGCCTCGGCCGCGCGATCGGCGAGACGATCGCGGTGACGATCGTCATCGGCAACGCGCCGCAGATCGGCCATTCCCTGTTCGACCAGGGCTACACGCTGGCTGCGGTCATCGCCAACGAGTTCGGCGAGGCGGCGTCGAACCCGCTGCACCGCGCGGCGCTCATCGCCGCGGGGCTCGTGCTCTTCGTCTTGACGCTGCTGGTCAACGCGCTGGCCCGCGTGATGGTCAACCGCGGCCGGCATGGCCGCCGCGCCGCCCGCGGCGGGGCGACGCCGGGAGCGGCGGTCGCATGACCAGCCTCGCCGCGACGAGTCCCGCGCGCCGGCGCAAGGACCGCTTCGCCCGGGCGATCCTCGCCGTGGGCACGGGCATCGCGCTGCTCCCGCTGGTCCTGATCGTCTACTACCTGGTGAAGAAAGGCCTGGGCGCGTGGAGCTGGCACTTCTTCTCCACCGACCCCACCGGCAGCTTCCTCGGCGACCCCGGCGGCATCCGGTCGGCGATCGTCGGCACCGTGATCATCGTCGCGCTCGCCGCGCTGATGGCCGTTCCGCTGGGCGTCGGCGTCGCGCTGTACCTCACCGAGTTCGGTCGCGAGGGGCGGCTCGCCAAGGGCGTGCGCTTCCTCATCGACGTGATGACCGGCGTGCCGTCGATCGTCTTCGGCCTGTTCATCTACATCTCGCTGGTCGTGACCGGCGTGGCCGGGTCGTTCGCCGGCTGGAAGGGCTCGATCGCCCTCGCGTTGCTCATGCTGCCGGTCGTCGCGCGCGCGGCCGAGGTCGTGCTGCTGCTCGTGCCGCAGTCGCTGCGCGAGGCGGCCTTCGCGCTCGGCGCGCCGCGGTGGAAGGTCGTGGGCCGCGTCGTGCTGCCCACCGCGCTGCCGGGGATCCTGACCGGGACCCTGCTCGCGGTCGCCCGCGCGGCCGGCGAGACCGCGCCGCTGCTGTTCACGGCGGCGATCGTCAACGGCACCACGCTCAACGTCGGCGACCGGATGAACTCGCTGCCGGCCCAGATCTTCCAAGACGTCGGCCAGGCCCAGGACCGCCTCGTAGCGCGCGCCTGGGGCGCGGCGCTGGCTCTCGTCTCCATGATCCTGCT
>DASXRF010000167.1:0-16517 GCA_036506755.1 Solirubrobacteraceae bacterium
GCGACTGGGACTCGCGCAACGGGCTCGTCGTGGCCGGCATGGGCGGCTCGGCGATCGGCGGCGACCTCGCCCGCGTCGCGCTGGGCGACCACGCCTCGCGGCCGATCGTCACCGCGCGTGACTACGGCCTGCCGGGCTGGACGACGCCCGACACCACCGTCCTGTGCGCCTCGTACTCGGGCAACACCGAGGAGACGCTCGCCGCCTTCGAGGCCGCGGGCGCGCTGGGCGCGCGGCGGGTGGCGGCCACGACCGGCGGCAAGCTGGCCGAGCTCGCCCGCGCCGAGGGCGTCCCGGTCATCCCGCTGCCCGGCGGCTTCCAGCCGCGCGTCGCCGTCGCCTA
This sequence comes from Solirubrobacteraceae bacterium, assembly GCA_036506755.1. GTDB lineage: Bacteria > Actinomycetota > Thermoleophilia > Solirubrobacterales > Solirubrobacteraceae > DASXRF01. The sequence goes on from DASXRF010000167.1 coordinate 344, forward strand.
CATGACGGTGGCCGCGCTCGAGGTGGCCGCCGCCTGCGGCGCAGGCCCGCGGATGGCCAGCGAGATCGACGTCGCCGCCGCGCACATCGACCAGCTCTGCGCCGAGTGGGGGCCCGAGGCCGATGAGGGCAACATCGCCAAGGAGGTCGCGCTGGCGCTCAACGGCTCGGTGCCGGTCATCGCCGGCGCCGGGCTGACCGCCCCGGTCGCCTACCGCTGGAAGACGCAGATCAACGAGAACGCCAAGGTCCCCGCCTTCGCCGGCGAGCTGCCCGAGCTCGACCACAACGAGATCGTCGGCTGGCAGGGGACGGCCGGGCTGGGCAGCTTCGCGGCGGTCTTCCTCGAGGACGCCGACCAGCACCCGCGCATCGGCGATCGCATCGAGCTGACCAGCGAGCTCATCGCCGAGCACGCCACGACGGTCATCCGCGCGACGACGCGCGGCCAGGGCTCGGTCGAGCGGGTGATGTCGCTGGTGCTCCTCGGCGATCTCGTCTCGCTCTACCTGGCCGTCCTGCGCGGCATCGACCCGACGCCGGTGCGCGTCATCGACGACCTCAAGGCGCGGCTGGCCGAGCGCTAGCGGACGGGTCCACTAGGTTCCGCAGTCATGAGCTCAGCCACGGACCTGATCACCGAGCACCTGCGCGAGGCCCAGGCGACCGAGCAGGCCAGCGTGTCCCTGCTGGAGGGCCACCTGCGCGGCGCGCCGCCCGGGCCGTACCGCACCGCCGCCCGCCGCCACCTCGACGAGACGCGCCGCCACGCCCACCAGGTCGCCGAGCGGCTGACCAGCCTCGGCGCCGTGCGGGGGCCGGTCGCGACGGTCCTCACGATGGGCGAGGCGATCGCCGGCCGCGTGGCGGGCGCCGCGCTGGCCCCGCTGCACCTGCTCGGCGGGCGCACCCGGCCGCACGTGCTGCTGCGCAACGTCCAGGACGAGATCGCCGCCGAGGCGCGCGAGGTCGCGACCTACGAGGTCCTCGAGCGCCTGGCCGAGGCCGCCGGGGATCCGACGACGGCGTCGCTCGCGCGCGCCATCCGCGCCGACGAGGAGCGCTTCCTCGCCACGCTGCGGGCGCTCGTCGAGCCGCTGGCCGACCGCGTCGCGCGCGAGCGCCTCGGCGGCCCGCGCCCGCAGCCGACGCCGGCACAGCGGCCGCCCCGGGCCGCCCCGCGTCAGGCCGACGCCGAGGCCGAGCCCCAGCCCGCCGGACAGCACAACGGCGGGCCCGTGCCCACCGAGGCCGAGACCCCCCACGCCGATCGCGCCGAGCGCCTGCGCCAGGCGCGGCGCGAGGCCGGCCGGACGCCCGAGGGCCCGACGCGCGCCCAGGCCGCCCGGCTGCGCGAGGAGCAGCGCGAGGCCGAGACGCCGGTCGAGAGCGAGGGCCCCGCGGCCCCGGCGGCGCAGGTCCACATCGAGGCCCCCTGGGAGGGCTACGACGCGATGAAGGCGGGCGAGATCGTCGAGCGCCTGCGCGACGCCGACGACACCGTGCGCGCGATGGTCCGGCTCTACGAGCAGGCCAACAAGAACCGCAAGAGCATCGTCCAGGCCACCGAGCGCGCGTAAACCTTGACACGACCTTGATAAGGTTTGGCCACGTGGACGCGCTGACCATCCACGAGGCCGCCGAGACGACCGGCTGGTCCTCCCGCATGCTGCGGTACGTCGAGCAGCTCGGGCTCGTCGAGCCCCGCCGCTCGACGAAGGGCTACCGGCTCTACGGCCCGGAGGAGCTCCAGCGGCTGCGCACCCTGCGCGAGCTGCTCGAGCGCCACGGGATCGCCCTCGCGGAGGTCGGCTTCGCGCTGCGCCTGCGCCGCGACGCCGAGCTGCGGGGCGCGGTGGATGCGTGGTTCGAGGCCGAGCCGGCGCGTCCCGAGAACGTCCCTGCGCCCGACTGGCTGCGCTGGGAGCAGGAGAAACATTCGAAGCTGCTCGCGACCCTCACGGAGGCCGCATGACCACGATCGAGACACGCCCGACGACCGGCGACTTCAAGGTCGCCGACCTCTCGCTGGCCGCCTTCGGGCGCAAGGAGATCCAGCTGGCCGAGCACGAGATGCCCGGCCTGATGGCCATCCGCCGCGAGTACGCGGAGCGCCAGCCGCTGAAGGGCGCGCGCATCACCGGTTCGCTGCACATGACCATCCAGACCGCCGTGCTGATCGAGACGCTCGTGGCACTCGGCGCCGAGGTCCGCTGGGCGAGCTGCAACATCTTCTCGACGCAGGACCATGCCGCCGCGGCGATCGCCGAGGCCGGCGTCCCGGTCTTCGCCTGGAAGGGCGAGACGCTCGAGGAGTACTGGTGGTGTCTCGAGCAGACCGTCCGCTGGCCGGACGGCACCGGTCCGAACATGATCCTCGACGACGGCGGCGACGTGACGCTGCTCGTCCACAAGGGCGTCGAGTTCGAGAAGGCGGGCGCCGTGCCCGCGCCGTCGCCCACGGACTCCGAGGAGTACGCGGTGATCCTGGCGACGCTGCAGCGCTCGCTCGAGGAGGACCCGCAGCGCTTCACCCGGATCGCCGCCGGGATCAAGGGCGTCACCGAGGAGACGACGACCGGCGTCCACCGCCTCTACCAGTTCGCCGAGGCCGGCCGGCTGCTCTTCCCGGCGATCAACGTCAACGACTCGGTCACCAAGAGCAAGTTCGACAACCTCTACGGCTGCCGGCACTCGCTCATCGACGGCATCAACCGCGCGACCGACGTGATGATCGGCGGCAAGGTCGCCGTCGTCTGCGGCTTCGGCGACGTCGGCAAGGGCTGCGCGGAGTCGCTGCGCGGGCAGGGCGCGCGCGTCCTGATCACCGAGATCGACCCCATCTGCGCGCTGCAGGCGGCGATGCAGGGCTACCAGGTCGTCACGCTCGACGACGTGGTCGAGACGGCCGACATCTTCATCACCGCCACCGGCAACAAGGACATCATCACCGCCGACCACATGGCGCGGATGAAGCACCAGGCGATCGTCGGCAACATCGGCCACTTCGACAACGAGATCGACATGGCCGGGCTGGCCAAGCTGCCCGGCGTCCAGAAGATCAACGTCAAGCCGCAGGTCGACGAGTGGGTCTTCTCCGACGGCCACGCGATCATCGTGCTCTCCGAGGGCCGCCTGCTGAACCTCGGCAACGCCACCGGTCACCCGAGCTTCGTGATGTCGAACTCGTTCTCCAACCAGACGATCGCCCAGATCGAGCTGTTCACCAAGAACGACGAGTACGAAAAGCGCGTGTACGTGCTGCCGAAGCACCTCGACGAGAAGGTCGCGTCGCTGCACCTCGGCGCGCTCGGCGTCAGGCTGACCAAGCTCACCTCCGACCAGGCGGCCTACATCGGCGTGCCGGTCGAGGGCCCGTTCAAGCCGGACCACTATCGCTACTAGTCCCGGCTCCGCGCGCATCGAGTGGGCGGACGGGCAGATGCCCGTCCTCCGCTCGATCCGCGAGCGCTTCGCCCGCGAGCGCCCGCTGGACGGCGTCGCCGTGGCGGCGTGCCTGCACGTCACGGCGGAGACCGCCAACCTCGTGCACGCCCTGGCCGCCGGCGGCGCCCGCGTGGCGCTCGCCGCCGCCAACCCGCTCTCCACGCAGGACGACGTCGCCGACGCGCTGGAGGGCGTGGCCGAGGTTCACGGCCGGCGCGGCGACGACGCGGCGGCCTACGCCGCGGGCATCGACGCGCTAGCGGATGGCGCCCCCGACCTCGCGCTCGACGACGGGGGCGACCTCATCGCCGCCGCGCACGAGCGCCTCGCCGGCGCGACGGAGGAGACGACCACCGGGCTCGTCCGCCTGCGCGGGATGGACCTCCGGTGCCCGGTGCTGGCCGTCAACGAAGCGCTCGCCGAGCGCGCCTTCAACGATCGCTACGGCACCGGCCAGTCGACGCTCGACGGGATCGTCCGCGCGACGAACGTCCTGCTCGCCGGTCGCACGATCGTCGTCCTCGGCTACGGCTGGACCGGCCGCGGCGTCGCGCTGCGGGCGCGCGGCGCCGGCGCCTCGGTGATCGTCTGCGAGGTCGATCCGCTGCGCGCGCTAGAGGCGCGGATGGAGGGCTTCGAGGTCATGCCCGCGCTCGCGGCGGCCGAGCGCGGCGACATCTTCGTCACGGTCACCGGGGGCCGCTCGGTGCTGCGCGGCGAGCACTTCGCGCGCATGAAGGACGGCGCGGTCCTGGCCAACGCCGGGCACTTCGACGTCGAGATCGACCTCGACGACCTGCGCGCCGGCGCGACGGGCGGCGTGTGCGAGGTGCTCCCGCTCGTCGAGCAGCACGACATGGGCGACGGCCGGCGCCTGCACCTGCTCGCCCGCGGGCGCGTCGTCAACCTGGCGGCCGCCCAGGGCCACCCGGCCGAGGTCATGGACGTCTCCTTCGCCCTGCAGGCGCTGGCCGCCGAGCACCTCGTCCGCCACGGCGCCGGCCTCGGCCCCGGCGTGCACCCCGTGCCCGACGCGATCGACCACGACGTCGCGCGCCTCAAGCTCGACGCGCTCGGCGTGCAGATCGACACGCTGACGGCGGAGCAGCGCACGTACCTGGCAAGCTGGCGGGCGTGACGGTCCAGCCGAGCGGCCTGCAGGCCAGCGTCGAGAAGATGCGCCGCGACGGGGTGGCGGAGATCGCGATCCGCGCGTTCGCCGACTTCTACGAGCGGCTCGTCGCGGGCGAGCAGGGGATGCTGCCCGAGGCCGAGATCGAGCCCGTCGAGGACGTCCCCGACGCCGATGACCTGCCGGAGCCCGACGCCGCCGGGCGCGCGGCGCTCGACCGGGCGATCGTCCTCAAGCTCAACGGCGGGCTGGGGACGAGCATGGGGATGACGCGAGCGAAGTCGCTGCTCGAGGTCAAGGACGGCCTGTCCTTCCTCGACGTCATCGCGCGGGCGGTGCTGCAGGCCCGCGAGCGCCACGGGGTCCGCCTGCCGCTCGTGCTGATGAACAGCTTCTACACGCGCGAGGACTCGCTGGCCGCGCTCGAGCGCTACCCCGACCTCCCCGCCGACGTCCCGCTCGACTTCGTCCAGGACAAGGTGCCCAAGCTGCGCGCCGATGACCTCGAGCCCGTCAGCTGGCCGCGCGACCCCGACCTCGAGTGGGCGCCGCCGGGGCACGGCGACCTCTACACCGCGCTGGTCGTCTCCCGGATGCTCGAGCAGCTGCTCGAGCGCGGCTACGAGTACGCCTTCGTCTCGAACGCCGACAACCTCGGCGCGGTGCTCGAGCCGCGGATCCTCGCCTGGTTCGCGCGCGAGGAGCTGCCGTTCGCCATGGAGGTGGCCGACCGCACGGAGGCCGACCGCAAGGGCGGCCACCTCGCGCGCCGCCGCGGCGGCGGCCTGCTGCTGCGCGAGACCGCCCAGACGCCCGACGACGACCTCGAGGCCTTCCAGGACGTCTCGCACCACCGCTTCTTCAACACCAACAGCCTGTGGGTCAACCTGCGCACGCTCGACGCCGCGATGCGCGAGCGCGACGGCGTCCTCGGCCTGCCGATGATCGTCAACCGCAAGACCGTCGATCCGGGCGATCCCGACTCGCCGGCGGTCATCCAGCTCGAGAGCGCCATGGGGGCGGCGATCGGCGTCTTCGACGGCGCGCAGGCGCTGCGCGTCTCGCGGCGGCGCTTCGCGCCCGTCAAGACGACGAGCGACCTGCTCGCCCTGCGCTCGGACGCCTACGTGCTGACGCCGGAGTCGAACGTCGAGCTCGCCCCAAAGCGCGACGGGACCCCGCCGTTCGTCGAGCTCGACTCGCGCTACTACAAGCTCGTGCGCGACTTCGAGGCCCGCTTCGCCGCCGGGGCGCCCTCGCTCGTGGAATGCCGGCGGCTCACGATCGCCGGCGACGTGGCCTTCGGGCGCGGCGTGGTCGTCCGCGGGAGCGTGCGCGTCGAGCACGACGGCGACGGCCAGCTGCGCATCGAGGACGGCGCGGTCCTCGAGGGGTAGTCAGGGGCGCGCGTAGCGCTCCGAGCGCAGGTCGCGCGTGTCGGCCTCGCCCAACAGGCGGATGAACAGCCAGGCGAGCACGATCCCCATGACGATCGACTGCTCGAGGGCCATGACGAGGCCGGCCACCGCCTGGTCGGTGCCGGCGCTGAGCCCCCAGTAGCGCGGCTGGTCCTCGTAGAAGGCGTAGAGCGCGTTGGGGGAGAAGGTCAGGCCGATGCCGAGCAGCCCGACGAGGATCTTCGTCGCGACCATGTAACCGATGGGGGCGAGGCCGGTGAGCCGGAACGGCGAGCGGATCGGGCCGAGCAGGTGCCACCAGTACAGGCCTCCGGCGATGGTGAAGCAGAGGTGCTCGAGGACGTGGATCCCCCCGTGCTCGAGCGCCGCGTCGTAGAGCGCGGGGACGTGCCAGGCCCACATCGTGGCCACGTAGAGCACGGCGGCGAAGACGGGATGGCCGAGCCACCCCGCCCGCCGCTCGACCGGGTGCACGCGGCGCGTGACGGGCCGCAACAGGACGCGGGTCAGGCCGAGGAGGCAGAGCACGGGGGCGAGGTCGAGCAGCAGCAGGTGCTGGACCATGTGCATGGTCAGGATCTGGTCGGCCAGCCGGTCGACGGGCGAGACCAGCGCGACGAGCACGCAGGCCAGGCCGGCGAGGAACGAGGCGGCCCTCCAGCCCGGCAGGGCGAGCGTGCCGGCCTCGGCGCGGACGGCGCGCCAGCGGCGCACGTAGGCGCAGCCGACGATCGCGACGAGCGCGAGCGCGCCCGGCTCGAGGGTCCAGGAGGCGTCGGGGGAGGGGGCGATGGCCACGACCGGGGATTGTGCCCGTGACCGCGTGCGCCATCGCGCAGCGGCCATCGCGGGGCATTGTGGCGGGCTCCGGGTCAGATGCCAGCACGCGGTCGTGTGGTGGCACGGCGGCGTGCGCGAATCGGCACATTCCGTGTGCCACGCGCAACACGGTGCCCGGCATGCTGGTCGGGTGCTCGACCGCCTGCTCTCGCTCCTCGTCCCGCCCGCCTGCCTCGCCTGCCGGGCGCCGCTCACGCGCGCCGGGGGCGACCTCTGTGCGCGCTGCCGCGCTGAGCTGCCGTGGCTCGGCGTCGACACGTGCCCGCGGTGCGCGCTGCCCCGCCCGTGCGGCGCGTGCCCGGCGCGGCGGGCGGCGTTCGCGCGCGCGTGGGCGCCCATGGCGCACGACGGGGCAGCGCGCGCGCTCGTGCGCGAGCTGAAGTTCCGCGGCACCCTCGCGATCGCCGAGCTGATGGCCGCCCAGATCGCCGCCAACGCGCCGCCCGGGCTCCTCGAGCGCGGCATCCTCGTGCCCGTGCCGACGCACGCGTCGCGGCGCCGAGCCCGCGGCTACGACCAGGCCCAGGTGCTCGCGCGGATGCTCGTGCGTCGGCGCGGCGGACCGCTGCTCGCGTGCCTGGCACGCGCCGATCCTGGCGCGCGGCAACTCGGCGCGGGGCGGGCCGGCCGCCGGGCGGCGGGGCGCCTGGTCTTTCGCGCGGGCCGCCGGGTGCCTGCGCGGATCGTGCTCGTCGACGACGTCCACACGACCGGCGCGACGCTCGACGCGTGCGCTCGCGCCCTGCGCGAGGCGGGGGCCGAGGAGGTGACCGCAATCACGTATACGCGAACGCTCCCTTGAACCTCGATCCGCCGATCGATCGTGGATTGCGAGCGCGGCGGGAGGCGGCCACGGTCGTGCCGGCGTGGCCGACCGGCGCTGGGCCGCCTCCCCCCGAGTCCGGAGGCCGAGTCAGACGGCTTCGGCCGCGAACTCGCAGGGTGACCCCTTCGGGTCGCGGCCGAAGCCGTATGACGACGGCATCCGCGGGGCTCGCGCCGCGAGAATCGGGGGATCGAGGTTGAAGGCGACCGGTCTCGGGCGTACCTTGAGCGGACCAACCGACCAGACAGGAGGGGTCCCCGGCGATGCAGATCGACGTCAAGGGCCGCAACCTGACCGTGACCGATGACCTCCGCGAGCGCGTGGAGAAGCGCTTCGCCAAGGTGGCCAAGCAGGTGTCCGAGCTGGCACGGCTGGAGATAGAGGTCTTCCAGGAGCGCAATCCCGCCATCGCCGAGGATCAGATCGCGGAGGCGACGCTCTACCTCAAGGGGGTGACGCTGCGCGCGCGCGAGACCGCGCGGGACCTGCCCCACGCGGTGAACCTGTGCGCCGAGGACCTCGCGCGCCAGGTCAAGCGCCATCGCGACAAGCGCCGCAAGCGGCGCGAGTCGCGCGCCGCGGCGGTCGAGACAGACGTTCGCCCGGCCCTCTGACCGGTCGAGCGGGCGGGGGGCGAGCGCTCCCTCGCCGCCCCGCCTCAAGGCCCTCCCCGCGGGGGCCGAAGCGCGCCTCGGCGGGCCCCTCCGGCACCCCATTTCGCTCCCCGACCCATTGCTAGGCTGAAATCCATGCGCCTTCTTGACCGCGCGCTGCGTGCCGGCGAGACCAAGCAGTTTCGCTCCTACGAGAAGCGCGTCGCCCGCATCAACGCCTTCGAGCCCGAGCTCGAGCTCGAATCAGACGACGAGCTGCGCGCCCGCTTCGACGCCCTGCGCGAGCGCGTGGCCAACGGCGAGTCGCTCGACGACCTGCTGCCCGAGTCGTTCGCGATCACGCGCGAGGTCGGCAAGCGCAAGATGGGCATGCGCCACTTCGACGTGCAGCTCATCGGCGGCATGGTCCTACACGGCGGCGCCATCGCCGAGATGAAGACCGGCGAGGGCAAGACGCTGACCGCGACGCTGCCGGTCGTCCTCAACGCGCTGTCGGGCAAGGGCGTCCACGTCGTCACGGTCAACGACTACCTCGCCCGCCGCGACGCCGAGTGGATGAGCCCGATCTACTCGTTCCTCGGGCTCGAGGTCGGCGTGCTGCAGAACATGCAGCCCTACGAGGACAAGCAGCGCTCCTACGCGGCGCCGATCACGTACGGCACCAACTCCGAGTTCGGCTTCGACTACCTGCGCGACAACATGGCCACCGCGCTGGAGGAGAAGGTCCAGAACGGCGGGCGCTTCGACCCCGATGGCAAGCCGATCACCGGCCACGCCTACGCGATCGTCGACGAGGTCGACAACATCCTCATCGACGAGGCGCGCACGCCGCTGATCATCTCCGGCGCGCCCGAGCAGGCGGCCGACTTCTACGTGCGCTTCGCCAAGCTCGCGCGCACGATGGTGCCGGGCAAGCGGCCCGAGGGGATGGACCCGAAGACCAAGAAGGAGTTCGTCGCCGACTTCGACTTCGAGTTCGACGAGAAGCACAAGACGGTCTCGGTCACCGAGCGCGGCGTCGAGCGGGCCGAGCGCTTCCTGGGCATCGACCACCTCTACCGCGCCGAGAACGGCCACCTCGTCAACCACCTCAACCAGGCGCTCAAGGCCGAGTCGCTCTACAAGCGCGACGTCGACTACGCGGTGATCGACGGCGAGGTCAAGATCATCGACGAGTTCACCGGGCGCATCCTCGAGGGCCGGCGCTGGTCGGAGGGCCTGCACCAGGCGGTAGAGGCCAAGGAGGGCGTGCGCATCCAGGAGGAGAACCAGACCCTCGCCACGATCACGCTGCAGAACTACTTCCGGATGTACGACAAGCTCGCCGGGATGACGGGCACGGCGATCACCGAGGCGACGGAGTTCCTCAAGATCTACAAGCTCTCGGTCGTCCAGATCCCGACCAACCGGCCGATGGTCCGCGCGGACCGCAACGATCAGGTCTACAAGACCAGGGACGGCAAGTGGAGCGCGGTCGCCCGTGAGATCGCCGCGCGCAACGAGCGCCAGCAGCCGGTGCTCGTCGGCACGATCTCAGTCGAGGTCTCCGAGCTGCTCTCACGCGAGCTGACCAAGCGCGGCATCAAGCACACGGTCCTCAACGCCAAGCCCGAGCACGCCGAGCGCGAGGGCGAGATCGTGGCCGAGGCCGGCCAGCCGGGCGCGGTGACCATCGCGACGAACATGGCGGGCCGCGGGGTCGACATCAAGCTCGGCGGCAACGCCGAGCACCTCACCCAGCTGGAGCTGCGCAACCTGGGCCTCCAGCCCGGCGTCCCGGACTACGAGGAGCGCTTCAACGACATCCTGCCGCGCATGGACGAGCGCGTCGCCCGCGACCGCGAGGTCGTCATTCAGGCCGGCGGGCTGTTCATCTGCGGCACCGAGCGCCACGAGTCGCGGCGCATCGACAACCAGCTGCGCGGCCGCTCGGGCCGCCAGGGCGACCCCGGCGAGTCACGCTTCTTCCTGTCGGCCGAGGACGACCTCGTGCGCCTGTTCGCCGGCGACCGGATCTACAAGATCCTCGACCGGCTGGGCTCCTACGACGCCGAGGGCAACGAGGAGCCGATCGAGGCCGGGATGCTCTCCAAGCAGATCGAGAAGGCCCAGCGCAAGGTCGAGGAGCAGAACTTCCTCATCCGCAAGCGCGTGCTCGAGTACGACGACGTCATGAACGAGCAGCGCCGGATCGTCTACGCCTATCGCGACGAGATCCTCGAGGGCAAGGACATGGGCGAGCCGGCGCGCGACGAGATCGCGTCGGTCGTCGAGCGCATCGTCGACGAGCACACGCCCGGCGACTTCGTCGAGGACTGGGACCTCGACGGCATGCTCGTCGCGCTGCACGACGTGTTCCCCGAGGAGCTCGACCTCTCCGACACCGGGATGGAGGGCCTCGACCGCGAGGAGCTCAAGGACCGCCTCGCCGAGCGCGCCCGGACGCTCTACGACGAGCGCGAGGCCGAGCTCGGCGACGAGCTCATGCGCGCGCTGGAGCGCTTCCTCCTGCTGCAGATCATCGACAACCGCTGGCGCGAGCACCTCTACGACATGGACTACCTGCGCGAGGGCATCCACCTGCGCGGGTTCGCCCAGATCGAGCCGCTCGTCGCGTACAAGAACGAGGCCTTCGCGCTCTTCCAGGACCTGATGAACACCATCTGGTCGGACTTCGCGCGGATGATCTACCACGTGCAGGTCGAGGTGCAGGGCGCCAACGGCGACGGCGCTGCGCCGCCCGCGCAGCAGTACCGCCCGAGCGGCTCGTCGACCGGCAACGCACGCGTGTCGTACTCGAGCGGCGCCGCGCTCGGCGCCGGGGCGATCGCCGCCGCGGCCGGGGACGAGGCGGCGCACGCCGCCGCGGACGAGCTCGAGCCGGCGCCCGTGGTGCAGCAGCGCCGGGTCGACGAGAGCGAGCAGATCGGGCGCAACGACCCGTGCTGGTGCGGCTCCGGTAAGAAGTACAAGAAGTGCCACGGCGCCTAGAGGGCGCCCGGCTCGTCTACGACGACCCCGACGGTCAGGCGCACGGCGTCGCGCTCGGCGGCTCGGCGCGGGTGACGATCGGCAGTGGCGCCGAGGCCGACGTCTGGCTGGACTGGGACATGGAGGCGTCGCGCCTGCATGCGGCGGTGGAGCGCCTCCACGACGGCTGGGCGATCGTCGACGACGGGCTCTCGCGCGGCGGGACGTTCGTCAACGGCGAGCGCGTCGGCGCCCGGCAGCGGCTGCGCGACGGTGACGCGGTGCGCGTCGGTCGCACCGAGCTGGTCTATCGGGCCGACGCCTCCGAGGCGCCTGACGCGCCGCCCGCCGGCCCCGGTGCGCCCGGGACGACGCGGCTCCTCGCGCAGGTCCCGCTCTTCGCCGGGCTCTCGGCGCGCGAGCTCGGTCAGGTCGCCGAGGTCGCCGTCTCGCGCGACTACGTCAAGGGCGAGGCGATCTTCCGCGAGGGCGACCGCGGCGACATGTGCCACGTCCTGCGCACGGGCTCGGTACGGCTCATCCGCACGCACTCCGACGGTCGCACCATCACGCTCGCCCAGCTCGAGCCGCCCGGCCTGCTGGGCGAGCTGTCGATGTTCGGCAGCGACCGGCGCTCGGCCACGGTCGAGGCGCTCGAGCCGACGAGCACGGTCGCGATCCTGGCCGCCGATCTGCGCCGCCTGCTGGCCCGGCGTCCCGAGCTGGCCCTGCGGATGCTCGACGAGTTCGCCGTGCGCCTGCGGGCGGCCAACGACCACATCGCCGCGCGCTCGTTCCAGAGCGTGCCGGGGCGCGTCGCGGGCGCGCTGCTGACCCGCGTCCAGGCCGGCCGCGGCGCCGGCGGCGGGGACGAGGTCGTGGTGCGGGCGACACACGGCGAGCTCGCCGACCTGGCCGGCTGCTCGCGCGAGAGCGCCAGCCGCTTCCTGTCGACGCTCGAGCGCGCCGGCGTGGTGACGTGCGCCCAACGCCGGATCACCGTGCACCGGCCCGACGCCCTGCGCGACTACGTGGACTGACCGGCGCGCGTGGCCACGCCGTGCGGCGCGCCGAGTGGCCTTCGGTCAGCCGGCGAGGGCGGCGCCGGCGGAGGGCGGCCGGCCCGAGGCGGCTCAGCTCCGGGCGCGCGGGCGCGCGCCGCCCGGGAGGCGGTCGACGATGCGCCCGAGCCGCTCGGCGGCGCCCTGGAGCGGCTCGACGGCCTGGGCGAGCGTCTCGCCGATCTGGGCGGTGCGCTCGAGCGTGGGGAAGGCGGCGGCCAGTTCGGAGGCGGCCACCGCGACCTCGCTCGCGCGCGAGGCGATCTCCTCGCCGCGGGCCAGGAGGCGCTCCCCGGTCGCGTGCAGGCGCTCGCCCATGGCGAGCACGTCGTCGGCGCGGCCGTCGATGCGCTCGCCGAGCGCGACGAGCTCGCCGCCGCGCCGCTCGATGCGCTTCCCGAGGGTCAGCACCTCGCCGAGCTGGCCGTCGATCCCGTCGGCGCGCTGCTCGAGCGCAGCGAAGCGCTCGACGAGCGTCGCCTCGATCGTGGGCAGCCGCCGGGCCGCCTCGGCGATCGCGTGGAGGTCGTCGAGCGCACGCAGCGCGAGTCGCGGCGGCAGGAGGAAGGGGTTCACCGCGCACGCAAGATACCCTCAGGCCGCGATGCCCCAGCCGCCCTCCAACGCCGAGCCGACGCCCCAGCGCCTCGCGGCGCTCCGCGACCAGCTCAAGCTGCTCGCGGACTACCTTTGACCCCGCTGCGCTGAGCGAGCGCGTCCGCGCGTTCGAGGAGCAGATGCAGGCGCCCGGCTTCTGGGACGACGCCGACGCCGCGGCCAAGGTCTCGGCCGAGCATGCCAAGGCGACGCGGAGGCTCGAGGAGTTCAACGCGCTGGAGCGCGACGCCGAGGATCTCGAGGGCATCGTCGAGCTCGCCGAGGAGGACCCCGACCTCGAGGCCGAGCTGCTCGAACAGCTGGCCGACGTCGAGCGCCGCCTCGAGCACCTCGAGGAGCAGCGCCTGTTCAGCGGCCGCTACGACGCCGGCGACGCGCTGGTCACCGTCAACGCCGGCGCCGGCGGCACGGACGCCCAGGACTGGGCCGAGATGGTCCTGCGCATGGAGATGCGCTGGGCGGAGAAGCGCGGGTTCAAGGTCGAGCTGCTCGAGGCCAGCCCGGGGGAGGAGGCGGGCATCAAGTCGGCGACGTTCCGCGTCAGCGGCGAGAACGCCTACGGCCTGTACACGGCCGAGCGCGGCGTGCACCGGCTCGTGCGCCTGAGCCCGTTCGACGCGGCGCACCGCCGCCAGACGAGCTTCGCGGGCGTCGAGGTCGCGCCGGTCGTCGAGGACACCGCCGAGATCGTCATCGACCCCGACGACCTGCAGGTCGACACCTACCGCGCCTCGGGCGCCGGCGGCCAGCACGTCAACAAGACCGACTCGGCCGTGCGCGTCACGCACCGCCCGACCGGCATCGTCGTGCAGTGCCAGAACGAGCGCTCGCAGACCCAGAACCGCGACACCGCGATGTCGATGCTGCGCTCCAAGCTCGCCGAGCGCGCCGAGCGCGAGCGCGCCGAGGAGATCGCGCGCGAGAAGGGGGAGGCGCAGGACGTCAACTTCGGCTCGCAGATCCGCTCCTACGTCCTGCACCCGTACACGATGGTCAAGGACCACCGGACCAACCACGAGGTGGGCAACGCCACCGGGGTCCTCGACGGCGACCTCGACGGCTTCGCGCGCGCCTGGCTGCTCGGCAACGCTTCCAGAAATTGATGCAGGAGCAGCCGAGCGCGCCGTACCTCGACGCGGTCGTCGCGTACGGCTTCCGCGGGTCGGGCCGTTTCCACGTGCCCGGCCACAAGGGCGGCCCCGGCGCCGACCCCGCCCTGCGCTTCGCGCTCGGCGACCGCGCGCTGGCGCTCGACGTCCCGCAGGACATCGAGGGCATCGACCTCGGCCCGAGCCCGACCCCGTACGAGCGCGCCGAGGCGCTGGCCGCGCAGGCCTACCGCGCCGAGCGCACGTGGTTCCTGACGAACGGCGCGACGCAGGGCAGCCACGCGCTGGCGCTGGCCCTCGCGCCCGACGGGGTCAAGGTCGTCGCGCAGCGCAACTCCCACGCCTCGCTCGTGGACGGGCTCGTGCTCTCGGGCGGGCACCCGGCCTTCGTCGCGCCCGAGTACGACGACGAGCTCGGCATGGCGCACGGCGTCACGCCGGCCGCGCTGCGCGCCGCGCTCGAGCGCCATCCGGACGCCGTCGCCGCGTTCATCGTCTCGCCGACGTACTACGGCATGGCCGCCGACGTGGCGGGGTGCGCCGAGGTCGCCCATGCCGCCGGGGTGCCGCTCGTCGTCGACCAGGCGTGGGGGCCCCACTTCGGCTTCCACCCCGACCTGCCGCCCGGCGCGCTGGCCGAGGGCGCCGACGCCGCGCTGACGTCGACGCACAAGATCGTCGGCTCGCTCACGCAGTCGGCGATGCTCCACGTCGCGCCCAGCGGCCGCATCGACATCGGACGCGTCTCGCGCGCCATGCGCCTCGTGCGTTCGACGTCGCCGAGCGCGCTGCTGCTGGCCAGCCTCGACGCCGCCCGCCGCCAGCTCGCCGTCCACGGCGAGGCGCTCCTGCACGAGACGCTGGCCGCGTCGCGGCAGGTGCGCGAGCAGCTGACGCGCACGCCCGACGTCGCGGTCGTCGGCCCCGAGCTCGTCGGGCGCCCGGGGGTCGCCGGCTGGGATCCGCTGCGGCTCGTGCTCGACGTGCGCCGGACGGGTCGCAGCGGCTACGCGGTCGCCGACGCGCTGCGCCAGTCCTACGACGTGCAGCCCGAGCTGGCCACCCACGCGACGCTGGTCTTCATCCTCGGGCTGGGCCAGCCGGTGCCCGACCTCGACCGCCTCGCCGGCGACCTCGACGAGACCGTCAAGCGCCTGACCGGCCCGGGGGCCAGCGAGCCGCTCGTCTTCTCGACGGCGAGGCTTGCGCAGGAGACCGCCGTCCCGCCGCGCGAGGCGTTCCTCGGGCCCGCCGAGCGCGTCCCGATCCGCGAGGCCGTCGGGCGCATCTCGTGCGAGTCGATCGCCGGCTACCCGCCGGGCATCCCCGCCCTCCTGCCCGGCGAGCGCATCACGGCCGAGCTCGTCGCCTACCTGAGCGAGCTCGTCGCGGCCGGGGCCCGCCTGCACGGGGCGAGCGATCCGGCCTTCGGGACGATCAACGTGCTGGCAGAGCGCTAGGGTCGCGCGCCATGAAGACGCTCTACACCGCTCGCGCCCACAACAAGGGCGGCCGCGACGGGCGCGCCACGGCCGCCGACGGGCACCCGGACCTCGTCATCAAGCCGCCGGCCGAGCTCGGAGGGCCCGCCGACCTGCCCGAGGCGACCAACCCCGAGGAGCTGTTCGCGCTCGGCTTCGGCGCGTGCTTCCTCAGCGCGCTGTCGCTCGTCGCGCGCGCCCAGAAGATCTCGGCCAAGGAGTTCACGATCGACTCCGCGGTCGACCTCGTCCAGGCTGAGGACGGCGGCTTCGGCGTCGCCGTCGAGCTGCACGGCACGCTGCCCGGCGTCGAGGAGGACAAGGCGCTCGAGCTGATGCGCACGGCGCACACGGTCTGCCCCTACTCCAAGGCGACCAAGGGCAACATCGACGTGAAGCTCTTCGTCGGCGACCGCCCGGCCTGAGGTCTTAAGACCAAGGCCCAATAGCGCCCACGCGCCAGCGCAAAGAAGATCGGCGCAATGACCGTCAGGGCGCGTCTCGCCGTCGCCGGCCTCCTCGTCCTCCTCGTGGCGGCGATCGCCGCGGCCACGGCGCTCGGATCACGTCGCAGCCCGCGGGGATCAACTGCGTCATCGCGGCGACCGGGGTCACCGGCCCCTGCCAGGCGTTCTTCCCGGCCGGGATCACCGTCCGCC
>DASXRF010000168.1:0-3568 GCA_036506755.1 Solirubrobacteraceae bacterium
GGCGAGCGGGCGCTGGACGAGCGCGAGGACGCCTACCAGGTCGCGGCCCTTCGCCCGCGCGATGGCGAGGTCGTGGAGGTCGAGCACCGCGAACGTCACGCGGCCGGTGAGCAGGAGCTTCGCCGCGTCGGTGCCCGGCCCCGGCGTGCGGACGTGCAGGTGCACGCCCTCGGCCTCGTCGTAGCCGCGTCGCACCGCCGAGTAGATCCCCGCGTGGACGCCGTTGGGCGTGAAGTCGAGCAGCAGCGACGCGTCCTGGTCGGGGCGGTCCGCGCCGCCCGAGCCGCCGCAGCCGGCGAGCGCCGCGCAGGCGACGACGGCGATGACCGCCGCGGGGAAGCCGAAGATCCGCACAGTGGTGCATGATGCCGGGCGCCATGAGCGCCACCTCCCAGACACCCGCCATCGAGGCCCGCGGGCCCGCCGCCTACGTCGCCGAGTTCATCGGGACGTTCATGCTCGTCCTGTTCGTCGCCGTGATCGTGATCGCCAACTCGCGCGACGGGCTGGGCTTCACCGACTGGGCCGTCATCGGCCTGGTCCACGCCTTCGTCCTGATGCTGCTCGTCAACTCGCTGGGCGGGACGTCGGGCGCCCACTTCAACCCGGCGGTCACCGCGACGTTGACCGCGCTGCGCAAGATCACCCCCGCTGACGCGCTCATCTACGTCGTCGTCCAGCTCGCCGGCGCCGTCGCGGCGGCGATCGTCGCCAAGGCGCTGCTGACGGACGAGGGCGACTTCGTCAACTACTCCGCGACGGCGGTCAGCACCCACACGACGAAGTTCGGCGGCTTCATCTGCGAGGTCATCGGAACGTTCACGCTGATGTGGGCGATCATGGCCGCCGCGGTCAACCCGCGCGCGCCGAAGGCGTGGGCCGGCTTCATGATCGGCGCCGCGCTCGGGCTCGGCGTGATGGCTTTCGGCTTCCTGTCCGGCGCGGGCTTCAACCCGGCGCGCGCGTTCGGGCCGGCGCTCGTCTCGGGCGAGTTCGGCGGCGCCGGGACGTTCCTGCTCGTCTACGTGATCGGGCCGATCGTCGGCGCGCTGATCGCCGGGACCGCCTACACCGCCCTCGTGCTGCGCCCGCAGGCGGTCGAGTACGGCCTCGAGGACGTCGCCGTCGGCCCCGAGGGCGAGCTCATCGTCGAGGGCGGCATCGGCCGCGAACATCCCGGCACCAGGCCGATCGACAAGCTCGACTAGGGCCTCGATCCGCCGATTCTCGCGGCGCGAGTCGCCCGGAAGCCGTCTGACTCGGCGTCCGGACCGCTCGCATCCACGATCGATCGGCGGATCGAGACCCAGCCCACCGACCGCGCCCCGTAGCATTCGCGGCGGTGCCCCGCCGCGTCACGTACTCGCGCAACGTCACACTCTCGCTGTCGCGGACGTGTCGCTGCTATTGCAAGTACTGCTCGTTCGCGACGCACCAGGCCCACCTGCACGAGCCCGACGAGGTGCTGGCGCTGCTGGACCGGGCGAAGCGGCGCGGCGTCAAGGAGCTGCTCGTGCTCACCGGCGAGGCGCCCGACGAGCACGCCGGCGTGCGCGAGCGGCTGGACGCGCTCGGCTTCGCGGACTTCCTCGGCTACGTCATCTGGTGCTGCGAGCGCGCGCTGGAGCGCGGGCTGCTGCCGCACACCAACCTCGGCGTGCTCGACCGGGCGCAGCTCGCCCGGCTGCGCGAGGTCACCGCCTCGCAGGGGCTCATGCTCGAGTCGGCCAACCCCGATCTGGTCGTCCACCAGGGCTCGCCGACCAAGCACCCGGACGCGCGGCTGGCCACGATCCGCGCGGCGGGCGAGCTGCGCATCCCGTTCACCAGCGGGATCCTCGTCGGCATCGGCGAGTCCGAGGAGGACCGGATGGCGTCGCTGGAGGCGCTCGCCGCCGCGCACGCCCGGCACGGGCACCTGCAGGAGGTGATCCTGCAGAACTACGTGCCGCACCGGCGCTACTACGGCGAGGAGCCGGCCGAGATCGCCACCGAGGCGGCGGAGGCCTACTGGCGCACGGGGGTCGGCGCGCCGCCCGAGCTCGCCCGGCCAGCGTGGGCGACCGACGTGACCGTCGAGGACATGGAGCGCCTGATCGCCGAGTGCCGGCGGCTGATGCCCGACGTCGGCGTGCAGGTGCCGCCCAATCTCGCCGACTGGTGGCCGCGCCTGGTCCGCGCCGGCGCCACCGACCTGGGCGGGCTGAGCGCCAACGGCGACCACATCTCCCCGGAGCACCCGTTCCCCTCGCCGCACCAGGTCCGCAAGAGGCTCGCGCCCGAGGGCTTCGCCCTGACCGAGCGCCTGTGCGTCTACCCGCAGTACATCGACCCGGACTGGCTGGCCCAGGGCGTCCTCGACGTGATCAAGCGCGAGTTCTGGTCGTTCATCCCGCGCCGCGGGTCGGGGCGGCGCGAGGAGCGCCCGATCCGCCGCGAGCTGGTGGGCGCGGCGATCGCCAAGGGGCGCGACGGCGGCTGGCTGGAGCCCGACGAGCTGACCGCGCTGTTCGGCGAGACGCGGCCGGAGGCGATCGAGGACATGCGCCAGGCCGCCGACGAGCTGCGCGCCGAGCTGGCCGGCGAGAGGGTCACCTTCGTCGTCAACCGCAACATCAACGTCTCGAACATCTGCGTCGTGGGCTGCGCGTTCTGCGGCTTCGGCCAGGGCCGGCGCTCACCCGACGCCTACGAGCACTCCGAGGAGGAGTTCCGCCGCCGCGTGCGCGAGGCGGTCGACTACGGGGCGACCGAGATCTGCATGCAGTCGGGCATCCACCCCGACTGGGGCCTGGAGGACTACGAGCACTGGCTGCGGGTGGCCAAGGACGAGGCGGCGCACCTGCACCTCCACGCCTACAGCGCGATGGAGGTCGCGCACATGTGCGACGTCAGCGGCCTGCCGCCGATCGAGGTCTTCCATCGCCTGGCGGCGGCCGGTCTGGGGTCGACGCCGGGGACCGCGGCCGAGGTGCTGCACGACGGCGTGCGCGAGCGCATCAGCCCCAACAAGCTGCCGGTCGGGCGCTGGGTCGAGATCATCGAGGCCAGTCACGCCGCCGGCCTTCGCTCGACGGTGACCGTCATGTTCGGCCACGTCGAGGAGCCGTGGGAGCTGGCCGAGCACATGCGCGTGGTGCGCGCGCTGCAGGAGCGCACCGGCGGCTTCACCGAGTTCGTGCCGCTGAGCTTCATCCCGTTCCACACGCTGCTCGGGCGCACGCACGGCATCGAGGAGATCTCGCGCGAGGAGAACCTCAAGCACACCGCGGTCTTCCGCCTCGCGCTCGGCCGGACGGTGCGCAACCTGCAGGCCAGCTGGGTCAAGATGGGCCTGGACGCCGCGACCGAGGCGCTGCGCTGGGGCGTCAACGACCTCGGCGGCACGCTGATGGAGGAGAACATCTCGCGCCTGGCCGGCTCCTACCACGGCGTCCGCCTCGACCCGCCCGAGCTGATCGCCGCGGCGCATCGCGCGGGGCGGCCGGCGGCGGAGCGCACGACGCTGTACGAGATCCGTCGCCGCTACCCGCTCGGTGCGACGGCCGCGGCGTAGGCCCGGCGGTGC
>DASXRF010000169.1:0-4914 GCA_036506755.1 Solirubrobacteraceae bacterium
GTCTCCTCGCTCGGCGCGGCGGTGGGCGGCAACGCCAAGGAGCTCAACGACGCGATCCGCCGCGCGTCGCCCGCGCTGCGCGAGACCGATCGCGTGCTGGCGATCCTCGCGCGCCAGAACAAGGTCGTGCGCGATCTCAACCAGCACGCCGACACGGTCGTAGGGGAGCTGGCGCGCAGCAAGCGCGACGTCGGCGACTGGGTGGTCAAGGCGCGCGACATCTCGCGCGACTCGGCGCAGCGCGAGCGCGACATCTCGGCCGGCTGGCGGAAGCTGCCCGCCTTCCTCGCCGAGCTGCGCCCGGCCATGGCCGCGCTGGGCCGCACGGCGGAGACGCAGGGCCCGGCGCTGCGCACGCTCGCCGGCAACGCCGAGCAGCTGCAGCGCTTCTTCGACGACCTGCGGCCGTTCTCCGACGCGTCGCGGCCGGCGTTCCGCGCGCTGGGCCAGGCGTCGAGCACCGGCCGGCAGGCCGTCACGGCGGCGACGCCGACCGTCCGCCGGCTCAACCAGTTCGCGGGCGGCACCCCCGAGCTCGGCGGCAACCTCGCGACGGTGCTCGAGCACCTCGACGACCGCGGCAACGCGATCGAGTACGACAAGCGCGCGGCGGTGCAGCAGGGCGTCAAGGAGCCCAGCGGCTACAGCGGCCTGGAGGGCCTGTTGCAGTACGTCTTCGACCAGGCGACGTCGACGAACGTCTACGACCAGGCCAGCCACGTCCTGACGGTCCAGGCCTTCCACGAGGACGGCTGCGTCGACTACCACGACGCGCAGATGCTCGACAAGGAGCCCGAGACCAAGGCCAAGCTGCTCAAGCAGTGCCAGGCCAAGCTCGGGCCCAACACGCCCGGCGTCGAGACCTTCGACCCGTCGGCCGACGACGCCCCGGAGCGCAAGCTCGACTACGTCTCTCCGACCGGCGGCCCGATCGGCAGCGCCCGCGAGCGACACGTGCTGCCCGACTACCAGGACCTGCTGCAGGGCGACCAGCCGCAGGCGCCGGCCGAGGCGCCGCGCGGCGACGAGCAGCCCCAGCAGGACGCCAAGCCCGGCGGCGGCGGTCCGCCCTCGCTGCCCAAGCCGCCCGCCCCGCCCAGCGTGCCGCAGCCGAACCTGCCGCCTCCGCCGCCGCTGCCCAGCGCGCCGCCGCTGCCCGATCCCGGCAAGGGGCTGCCCGGGCGCGACGGCGGGCAGGGTCCGCTCCTCGACTACCTCCTCGGCTCATGAGACGGCGCGGCAGCGCATCCATCGTCGCCAACCCGGTCCTCGTCGGCGCGGTCACGACGCTCGTGGTCGTCGTCGCGGTGTTCCTCTCCTACAACGCCAACAACGGCCTGCCCTTCGTCCCGACGCGAACGGTGTTCGTCGAGATGAAGAACGGCTCGGAGCTCGTCAAGGGCAATGACGTGCGCGAGGGCGGGTTCCGCGTGGGCGTCGTCGAGGAGATGGTCCCCGCGCGGCTGGAGAACGGCCACGTCGGCGCGCGGCTGAAGCTCAAGCTCGACCGCAAGGTCGGCGAGCTGCCGGCCGACACGGCGTTCCAGATCCGCCAGCGCGGCTCGCTGGGCCTGAAGTACGTCGAGGTCGATCGCGGGCGGTCGCGCCGCACGCTGGTCGACGGCGCGGTGGTGCCGCTGCGCCAGACGCGCGCCCCCGTCGACCTCGACCGCGTCTACAACATGTTCGACGCGCGCACGCGGCGCGCGGCCGGCGAGGACCTCGTCGGCTACGGCAACGCCTTCACCGGGCGCGGGACGGACCTGCACGAGTTCATCAACCGCGCGCCGCGGCTGATGCGCGTCCTCGAGCCGGTGATGCGCAACCTGTCGGACCGCCGCACCGACCTGCCCGGCTTCTTCTCCGCGCTCGAGCGCACGACGCGCACGGTCGCCCCCGTGGCCAGGACCTACGCCGGGACGTTCAAGGAGCAGGCCGACACCTTCGCCGCCATCGACGCCGACCCGGCCTCGCTGAAGGCGACCATCTCGAAGAACCCGCCCACGCTCGACGTCTCGACGCGCTCGCTGCGGGTGCAGACGCCGTTTCTCGAGGACTCGGCGAAGTTCGGCCGCGACCTCAACTCCGCGGTGCAGGAGCTCAAGCCGACGCTGCCGGTGGTCAACAGCGCGCTGGAGATCGGCACGCCGGTGCAGCGCCGGTCGGTCGAGCTCAACGCCGATCTGCAGCAGGCCCTCGGCGCGCTGCGCGACCTGGCCACGGCGCCGACGACGAACGCCGCGCTCGGCGGCCTCATCGACACGGTCTCCACCCTGCAGCCGACGCTGCGCTACCTCGGCCCGTTCGTCACGGTCTGCAACTACTGGAACTACTTCTGGACGCTGGCCGCCGAGCACCTCTCGGCCCACATCGGCACTGGGTCGGCCGAGCGGGCCATGCTCAACACCCAGGGCAGCCAGGCCAACTCGGTCGGCTCGCAGGGCGCGGTGCTGCCGGCCGCGGGCCTGAAGATCCAGAGCGGCGACCCGCAGTTCATGCACTCGCCGGCGTATCCGAGCGCGATCGGGTCCGACGGCTCGGCCGACTGCGAGGCCGGCCAGCAGGGCTATCCGAGCGCCGGCAACCGCTTCACCGAGCTCAACCACGTCAACTACAAGCACGTCGTCGAGGACCCGGGCCACTCCGAGGCGCCGGCCAGCGGCCCGACCTACCGCCGGCTCGACGCGGAGGGCAAGGGCGAGGGCCTGAACCCCGACCACGTGCCGGCCGGCGAGACCTTCACCGCCCAGCCCGGCGGCACCGGCGCGAAGGTGGCGACGCCATGAGGCGCAACCAGCCGCGGCGGCTCGGCCGCTTCCAGACCGGCGTGATCGCGATCGTCCTGTTGCTGCTCGTCAGCTACTTCGGCTTCACCAAGTCGGTGCCGTTCCGCCACCACTACACGGTCTCGGCGATGTTCAAGACCGCCAACAACGTCAAGCCGGGCTCGGCGGTGCGCATCGCGGGCGTCAACGTCGGCAAGGTCACCGAGGTCAGGCTGCTGCACCCGGGCGACCCGGCCGCCGAGGTCAAGATGCGCCTCGACCGCAAGGCGCTGCCGCTGCACAGCGACGCCACGTTCAAGATCCGCCCGCGGATCTTCCTCGAGGGCAACTTCTTCGTCGACATCCAGCCGGGGACGCCGAGCGCGCCGACGACCAGCGACGGCCACGTCTTCCCGGTCAACCAGACCTCGGCTCCCGTCCAGCTCGACCAGATCACCAGCGCGCTGCCGTCCTACACGCGCCGCGACCTGCAGCGCCTGCTGCAGGAGCTCTCGAGCGGCCTGAGCCACGGCGGCGCCGCCGGCTACAACCGCTCGATCAAGTACTGGGAGCCGGCCTACCGCAACGGGGCGATGGTCAGCGACGCCACGCTGGGCAAGGCCGAGCACGACCTCTCCGGGTACGTGGAGAAGGCCGGCAAGGTGGCCGGCGCGCTCGATCGCGCGCCGCGGCAGCTGCAGTCGCTCGTCGCCGACCTCAACACGACCGCCCACGCCTTCGCGGTGCGCGACGTGCAGCTCGAGCAGGCGATCGGCGAGCTGCCGCGCACGCTGGCCGCCGGGCTGCCCGCGCTGCGCGAGCTCAACGACTCGTTCCCGTCGGTGCGCCGCTTCGTCGCCGACTGGCGGCCGGCGACGCGGTCGTCGGGGCCGGCCATCGACGCGACGCTGCCGCTCGTGCGCCAGCTGCGCGGACTCGTCTCGCGGCCCGAGCTGCGCGGGCTGGTCGGCGACCTGCGCCCGACGGTCCCGGACCTCGCGCGCCTGAACAAGTCCACGGTGCCGCTCTATCGGCAGGTCAGCCTGGCCTCGAGCTGCCAGAACGACGTGATCCTGCCGTGGAGCCACGACAAGATCGAGGACGCGACGTTCGCGGCCCCCGGCCCGGTCTACGAGGAGTCGGTCAAGCCGCTGCCCGGCCTGGCCGGCGAGAGCCGCTCGGGCGATGCCAACGGCCAGTGGTTCCGCGTCCTGCTCACCGGCGGCCAGTACGCGTACCCGATGGGCGACGGCCAGTTCCTGTTCAACGGCCGCCCGATCGAGGGCGCCAACCCGCCCGCGCCGACTGCGCGCCCGCCGCTGCGCCCCGACGTCCCGTGCGAGACGCAGTCGCCGCCCGACCTGCGCACCAACCCGCTGCCGCCGCCCAACGGCCGCAAGGTCCAGCCGTCCAGCTCCCCGCAGGCGGTCGCCTACCGCGAGAAGGCGATGCAGGATGCGGTCAAGTGGCTGCGCCGGCAGATCGACACGCACGGCCTCTCGGACCAGCTGCGCGTCGACAGCACGCCGCTGCGCCCGGGTGAGCTCTCGCACCAGTCCGGCCTGGGCCGGCTCGGCCACTTCCAGGTCAAGGAGCGCAAGAAGCGATGACGCGCGCGATCCGCAAGCACGCGGGCGACTTCCTGCTCGTCATCGCGGTGATCGCGGCCGCCGCCGGGTGCGCCGCCTACGTCCTGGCCCATCAGCGGCTGCGCTTCCCGTGGGAGTCCAAGCCGCTGACGCTCAAGGCGAGCTTCTCGACCGCCCAGGCCGTCACGCCCGGCCAGGGGCAG
This sequence comes from Solirubrobacteraceae bacterium, assembly GCA_036506755.1. Classification (GTDB taxonomy): domain Bacteria; phylum Actinomycetota; class Thermoleophilia; order Solirubrobacterales; family Solirubrobacteraceae; genus DASXRF01. The sequence continues at coordinate 4,558 of DASXRF010000169.1, forward strand.
ACCGTGCGGATCTCCGGCGTGCGGATCGGCGACATCGCGCGCGTGGACCTCAAGGACGGCCGCGGGATCGTCACGATGGACGTCGATCCCGAGTACGCCGCGCTGATCCACACCGACGCGACGGCGCTGCTGCGGCCCAAGACGGGGCTCAAGGACATGTTCGTCGAGCTGCGGCCCGGCTCGTCGCGCGCGCCGCGCGTCGACGACGGCTTCACGATCCCGATCGCCAACACGCTCCCCGACATCAACCCGGACGAGTTCTACTCGGCGCTGGACCGCGACACGCGCGACTACCTCAAGCTGCTCGTCGACGGCGCCGGCCAGGGCCTGAAGGGCCGCGGCGCCGACCTGCGCGAC
>DASXRF010000170.1:0-2989 GCA_036506755.1 Solirubrobacteraceae bacterium
GCACGCGCGTCTCGTCCGGATACGCGTCGACCAGCGACTGGATCGAGCGCGCCAGCGTCGGCCAGTCCCCACCGGGCAGGTCGGTGCGCCCGACCGAGCCCTGGAAGAGGACGTCGCCGGAGAAGAGGGCGTCGTCGATCGCGTAGGTCACGTGGCCGGGGCTGTGGCCCGGCGTGAAGTGCACGTCGATCTCCAGGCCGGCCAGCGTGAGGTGCTCGCCGCCCTCGACGGTCTCGTCGGCGTCGTAGGACTCGAACGGACCGATTCCCGGCCACGGCACGAAGCGCATGATGTCGGCCAGCACCGGGACCTCGATCTTCGGGCAGTAGACCGGCGCGCCCGTGGCCTTGGCGACTGGGGCGACGGCGCCGACGTGGTCGAAGTGGGTGTGCGTGAGCAGGATCGCGTCGAGCGTCACGCCGAGCTCGTCGACGGCGTGCAGCAGCCGGTCGGCCTCGTCACCCGGGTCGACCATGATCGCGGTGCTCGCGCCCTGCGCCCGGACCAGGAACGCGTTCTCGGCAACGGGACCGACGGTGAACATGCGGACGTCGAGGCTCACAGGCGGCCCTCCGCGCGCTTCTGCTGGCGCTTGCGGTAGATCCATCGGTCGGTGTAGTAGCCGAGCGGCACGTAGATGAGCAGCATGAACGGGATCAGCAGGGCCAGCGCCGAGAGCTGCCTGCGGAAGCTCGGGATGATCGCCAGGACCGCGCCGAAGATCAGCACCGCGAGGACCGCGCGGTTGAACGCCCCGCGCCAGGTCGGCGGCTGATCGAGGCGGTGCGGGCGGCTCGCGCCGCGGGCGGGCTTGCGCTCCGCGCCGGTCGGCTTGCGGCCCGTGCGCCCGCGCGCCTCGACGACGCCCGCGGCGTTGCCCCGGTGCTTCGTGCGGCGTCGGCGCTTGGTCTGGGACATCCTCACTGGAGGGTAGAGGCTCAAGGATCGCGCTCGGGCGGCCGAACGAGGGGTGGTGCGCCGCGTTCTCCCGGTCCTCGCGCTGCTCGCCTGCCTCGCCGCCGCCGCTCCCGCCCGCGCCGCGGTGTCGGACCCGTTCGCCGGCACGGGGATGTGGATCTGGCAGCTCGCGCGCTCCGAGCACGGCGACGCCGGCGCGCTCGCCGCCCGAGCCCGCGCCGCGGGCGTGAACACGCTGATCATCAAGGGCGCGAACGCGACGCAGCGCTGGCCTCAGTTCTCCGCCGAGCTCGTGCGCACGCTCCACGCGCAGGGGCTCAGCGTCTGCGCCTATCACTTCCTCTACGGGCGCCGGCCCGTCGCCGAGGCCGCGGTCAGCGCGAGCATCGTCGCGGCGGGCGCCGACTGCCTCGTCGTCGACGTCGAGGGCCAGTACGCCGGCCGCTACCGCGCCGCCCAGACCTACCTGGCCCGGCTGCGCGCCGCGGTCGGGCCCGACTACCCGCTCGGGTTCACCTCGCTGCCCTACGTCAGCTGGCACAGCACGATCCCCTACTCGGTCTTCCTCGGCCCGGGCGGCGCGCAGGTCAACCTGCCGCAGGTCTACTGGAAGGCGATCGGCGGCAGCGTCGACCGCGTCTTCGCGCGCACCGTCAGCGAGAACGCCGTCTATGGCCGCCCGCTCGCGCCGATCGGCCAGCTGTACTCGCGCCCGCCCGTGGGATCGATCGCCCGCTTCCGCGCGCTGGCCGCCGCGGTCGGCGCGCGCGGCGTGTCGTTCTGGAGCTGGCAGTCGGCGGCGCCGTCGGGCTGGGCCGCGCTGCGCCGGCCGGTCGCGCCGGCCGCGCTCGCGCGGGCGCCCGCGCCGATCGTCCTGCGCCGCGGGGCGCGCGGCGATCAGGTCGCGTGGCTACAGCAGCACCTGGCGGTGCGGATCACCTCCCGGTTCGACACGGCCACCGAGACGGCGCTCCGGGCGTTCCAGCTCGGGCGCGGGCTCGTCCCGAGCGGGCAGACCGACGCGGCGACGTGGCAGGCCGTCCTCGCCGGCGAGCCCCCCGCCGTGCGCTGGACGGCGCGCGGCGCTCGCCTGCTACGCCGCGCCGCCTAGCGCCTCCTCGATCGTGCGCCGGTTGCGCACGGGGACGTCGTCGGGGAAGCCGTCGAAGGCCGCTTCGGGCGCGAGGCCGACGAGCTCGGCCTCGCCGATCGCGGTGTGTTCTCTTACTCGGTCGACCAGGCGGGCCAGCGGCGTGGCGCGGTGGTCCTCGACGTTGCAGGAGACCTGCGCCACGTTGCCGCGCGCGGGGAGCGCAAGGCCGATCGCGCGCACGCCCGGAAGGCCGTCGGGGCCGCTCTCGCGGATGGCGGCGGCGATGCGCCGGGCGTCGTCCTCGGTCGCCGGAGGCGCGAGCTCGAGGTTGAAGGCGACGAGCGGCGGGCGAGCGGCGACGAGCGTGGCGCCGGCCGTCGGGTGCGCGCGCGGCGGGCCGAAGTCCGGGTGGAGCTCGCCTGCTCGCAGCCGTTCTGCGAGCGCCTGCGGGCCGCCTCGGCGCAGCTCGGCGCGCGTGCGGCCGGCGGCGAGCGCGCCGTAGAGCAGGACGGGCACGCCCAGCTCGTCGCCGAGCAGGTCGCCGAGCACGAGCGCCTCGACGACCGCCGCGCCGCGCCGCCGGTCGTCGAGGTGCACCACCGGGGCCACGTCGACGGCGCCGACGTGCGGGTGTGCGCCCGGGTGGCGGGTGATGTCGATCCGCGCGACGGCCTCGCGCGCACCAGCGAGCAGCGCCGGGGCGAGCGCGCCCGGCGGGGCGGCGAGCGTGAAGACCGCGCGGTGGTGGTCGGGGTCGGCGTGGACGTCGAGCACGCGCGCGCCCGCGTGCGCGAACGCATGCTCGATCGCGCCCAGCGTGCGCTCGTCTCGCCCCTCCGAGACGTTGGGGACGGCGAGCAGCACGCGGCTACTGCCTGTGCTCCCGCAGGCCCTGCTTGTACGGCAGCACGCGATCGAGCACGCGGAACGACGCGATCAGCGCGCCCATCGCGGCGAAGGCCCCCGTGGTGCCGCCGA
>DASXRF010000171.1:0-3624 GCA_036506755.1 Solirubrobacteraceae bacterium
GTGTCGCGGACGAGCACGTCGACGTCGCGGGTGCCGAGGTTGTGGGTGATGACGAAGGTCGTCGCCGCGCCGTTGCCGATGGCCTGTGAGAACGTGGCACCGCCGGGAAGGCCCTCATCCCCCTGCGGACCCTCGGGGCCGACCGGTCCTTGTGCGCCGGGCGCCCCGTCAGCACCCGACGGTCCCTGGACGCCCTGTGGCCCTAGTGGGCCTTCGGGGCCGACAGGGCCGACGGGACCTGCGGGCCCCTGCGCGCCAGCCGGACCGGCGGCGCCGGGGTCACCCTGCAACCCCTGCGGCCCCTGCGCGCCGGCCGGGCCGGGGTTCCCCTGCGCCCCCTGTGCGCCCGCGGCGCCAGCCGGGCCTTGCGGCCCGATCAGCGGGGTCGACGCGCCCCACGCGCCGGCGGTCTTCGGGCCGTAGATCGCGTCCGCGGTCGTGTCGATGTAGAAGTCGCCGTCGGCGCCGAGCGCCGCGGCGGGTGGGCCGGCGCCGTTGAGGATCGTGGCGCCCGTGCCACCGCCGCCGCCGACGGAGAACGGGTTGCCGTTCCAGCGCGACAGGACCCACAGGTTGCCCTCGTCGCTCTCGCCGACGAGCACGGGCTCGCCGGGCACGGGCGGGTCGAGCGACGGCTCCCACGGGCACTCGCGCACGTAACCGGGCTGCGAGTCGACGACGACGCGCACGAAGTCGTCGGCGTTGAACGGCGGGCTGAGCACGGTCGCCTCGAGCAGCTGCGAGGGCAGGTCGCGGCGCGTGCGTTGGCGGGTGAGCTCGGTGAGGGTCATGACCAGTGGCGGGCCTTGAAGCGGTCCTGGTCGCCGCGGGCGGTCGTGCGGGTGTGCGGGCCGCGCGGCATCCCGCCGCCGGTGTCGAAGCGCTTGACAGATCCGGCGCCGTGGAACTCGATCCAGACGTGTCCGTCGTTGGCCCAGACGGTGAAGTCGCGTCCCTTGCCCGACTTGCCCCACGAGCGCGCGAACTCGCCGGAGACGATCGCGACGTTGCCGTCGAACATGCCGGCGCGCTTGAGCGCCAGCGAGCACGAGCTCGAGCAGTCCAGCGGGTCGTTCGGCCTGATCTTCGACAGCGGCCCGCCGTGCCCGCCGCCGAGCCGGTAGTCGCGGTCCTGGCCGCTGATCTGCTTGCAGATGGCGAGCAGGCCGCTCGCGGAGCCGCCGGTCTCGGTGGAGGTGGTCGCGGTCTCGGGCGCCGGCTCGGGGCGCTTGCGCGTCGGGCGCTTGAGGACGACCTCGGCCTCGGGGCTGTCGAGCCGCGCGCCCGTGACGCTCCTGACCAGCCAGCGGCCCCTGGTCGGTCCGGGGGCGCTCATCACGACGACGCCGCCGGGCACGACGGTCCAGCGGTCGGCGAGCACGCGCAGGGTGACCTCGCTGACGGTGCGCCCGGAGCCCCACTCCCACGCGGGCCGGGCGAGCAGCCAGCCCTCGTCACCGAAGACCTCGACGGAGGGTTCGGCGGCGCGGAGCTCCTCCTCGCCGGCGTAGTGCAGGATGTTGGTCGCCGCCCAGCGGCGGGAGTTGACCTCGTCGGCGAGCCGTCCCATGGCGTCCCAGGAGGTCTCGCGCTGGCCGTTCTTCTCGCCGCGGGTGAACTCGTAGCGCTTGGCGTAGGTCGCGCCGCCGGAGGTGCCGAACCCGTCGGCGCCGATCCACGCCTCGACGGTCGCGGTCGCCTCCTGCTCCCAGCGCCCGTAGCCGCCGATCGAGCCCTGCACCTTCATGATCGCGGCGTTCAGGTCGCCGGGTGCGTGCTTGAGGCTGCCGTGGCGCTTCTTCCACGCGGTGGGGCCGGTGACGAGGAACGCCCTGGTCGACGGCGCCGGCTGCCGCGACTCGAGCAGGGTGACCCAGTTGCGGCCCTGCTGGTAGATGCCGGTGTCGTCGTTGCCGGTCTGCTGGACGTCCTCGCCGGCGCGCGACTCCTGCGTGATCGTCATGACCACGGCGATCAACACCCGGCGCGACGCGCCCAACGAGTCGGCCTCGGCGAGGCACTGGTCGATGGTGCGCCGCTGCTTGGCGGTCGCGCGCCTGCCCTTGACGGTGATCGCCGTCCCGGCGCCGAGCCCCTTCCTGTGGCTGTCGCGCTTGCGCCCGCGACGGCGGGTCTCGGCGCGCGCGAGGCTCACGACGACGCCTTCGGCGAGAGGATGCGCTGGCGGTCGCCGAGCTCGGGGACGAACGAGCGCATCGGCGCGAGCGGCTTGCGCGACGCCTCGTCGACCATGCCCTGGATGAACAGCGCGCGCGTGTGGGTCTTGCGGCTGCGCGCGAGGAAGCGCGTGAACTGGCGCAGGCGCCACGCGACCTCGTCCTCGAAGACCAGGGTGTAGAGCCCGGTGTCGTCGCCGGCGACGCTGACGAGCACATAGACGACGTCGTCGACCGCCAGGCGCACCCCCTGCTCCTGGAGCAGCGCCTCGTCGGCGAGCACGTCGAGCAGCGACTCGTCCGGCGAGCGGAGCGGGATCGTGACGGTGGCGGCGCCCTCGAGCGTCATCTCCCACGGCGTGTCGCCCTCGACGTTGGCGCCGATCGGGTAGGTGCGCCCGGCGACGCGCAGGTGCAGGTTGCGGATGCTCGAGGTGCGCGAGCCGACGGGCCTCGGCGGCGGCTGCGCGAGGGCGGGGTCGCGGCGGGCGCGGGCGCGCGCGGCCGGCGTGTCGTTGACCGGGCTCATCTAGCGCAGCGTGACCTTGATCCCGGCCTTGAGCGGCGCGTCGGGGTCGACGCCCTTCAACCGCCGCGGGTTCCAGTCGCGGATGCGCTTCCAGCCGTCGGACTGCCCGAGCTGCCGGACCGCGATCGCGCGCAGCGTGTCACCCTTCTTCGTGGTGATGGTGCGCGCGCGGCGCTTGCCCTTGCTGTCTCGGGTGCGCTTGATCGCGACCGGCTTGATCGAGGGCAGCGGGGCGTAGCCCTCGAGCTCGACGCTGAGCTTCTGCCGGCGCAGCGACCCGTCGCCCTGGTAGAGCCGCTCGGAGAGCGTGATGCCCTGCAGGACCCAGCGACTGGCGCCGTCGACCGGGACGTCGCCGAGCAGCAGCAGCGTCGGGGGCTCGTCCTCGTCGCCGGCCTGGCCCATCGCGTAGAGCACCGTGAGGCGGCGCTCGACGCTCGGCCCACCGATCGCGTCGACGTCGAGAATGCACTGCAGCGAGATGGTGTCCTCGGGCTGGGACTGCCACCACCGGGCGGGTCGGCGCAGCGCGCGCTCGGAGCTCTGCCAGCCGCCGACGCCACCGCCGCGGTCGGGTGGACCGTCGAGGATCATGGTCAACGCCGACCCGCGGCTGGGGACGAGCTTGACCATGCCAGCACGCGGCCGGGTCCCGAGCTCGAACGCGAGCGCGCCGCCGGTGGCGGCCATCAGCGCGCCTCCTCCTTGGCGCGCTCGACGCGGTGCACGCCCTCGTGCAGCCTGCGCCCGTCGAGGTTGACGACGAGGTGGGCGTAGAGGTCGCCGGCCGGGGTGGGCAGCATCGTGGTCGGCTGGCGCCCGGCGCCGCGGAGCATGCGGCGGGTGTCGCCGGCGGGCACGACGCGCGAGCCGATCGGTAGCGCGGCGAGCTCGGGGCCGTGCTCGCCGACGACCTGT
>DASXRF010000172.1:0-2135 GCA_036506755.1 Solirubrobacteraceae bacterium
TGCGCTCGCCCGCGCGAAGGGCGCGACGAAGCGCAGTCCGCTGCCCGTGGTCAGCGCGTTGACGGGCGCAGTCATCGGCTCGAGGCAGACGACGTCGGCGTCGGGCGGCGCGTAGACCTGCGCGTAGGGGTAGCCCGAGCCCATCTCGACAACGATCCGCCGCCCGCCGCCGGCGAGCGCGAAGCGCGCGGGCACGTCCAGCGGCCGGAACAGGTCGTCGAAGGTCCGCTCGCCGAGCGGCCCGCGCTCGGCCGGGCGGCGGATCGTCTGTCCCGTGGGCAGCTGAAGCCGGTCGAGGACGAGCTCGTGGCGGTCGGGCAGCTCGACCTCCCACTCGGCGCGCGGGACGCCGGGCAGCCGGAACCACGGATGGAAGCCGAACGACAGCGGCACTGGTGCGCCGCCGGTCGCCGTGACCGTCGTGGTGACGGCGAGCGTCGGGCCGCGTAGCCGGACGGACAGCTCGAGGCCGTGGCGGAACGGGAAGGCCGCGAGCAGGTCGTCGTGCGCGCCATAGTCGAGCTCGGCGCGCAGCGCGCCGTCCCCGTCGCTGTGCGCCTGCCACAGCGCCGACTCGTGCAGCGCGCCGTGGATCGGCAGGCCGTTGTCGTCGGAGCGCAGCAGCGGCGAGCGGCGGTCGAGCACGACGCGCCGGCCGGCCACCTCGTAGCCCCAGTCCGACAGGCGGTTGGCCCAGGGGTGCAGGATCGGGATGCCACCGGGAGCGAGCAGCTCCTCGCCCCGGTGACGCAGCGAGCAGCCGACCATGCCGGCGTGCGGGGTGAAGCGCGCCACGAGCTCGCCGTCGCCGGAGCCCAGCTCCAGCGCGGCGAGCGGCGCGTCGGGGGTCGCGGCCATGGACGAGCAGTCCGCGCCGGCCGGCCGCCGTTACGCGAAGCGGTTCCACGGCCAGGGCTGGGCACTGCCGGACCGCTCGATCGTCGGGCCGGCGGGCGCCGGCACGGCGGCCAGCACGCCGGGGCCGACGCGCAGCAGCCGCCGCGGGAAGATCCGCGCGAACGGGTCGTCGGCCAGGCGCGCGACGCGCGACGTCGGGGAACACGGCGCCGGCGGCAAGCATGTTCGCTCGTCCGCGCTGGCGCCGCGCCGTTACGCCGCCGCGTGTAACGCCGGCCGGGCTGCCCGTGACTGGACGGTGTGACCGCGCGCCCTTCCCCCGCCCAGCCCACGATCACCCGGGTGAACGTGTCGAGGGTGATGCGCGCTCACCCGGGGGCGCACGAGGCTGCGTCCCATGTCCGAGATCAGCGCACGACCGCGGGACCGCCGCCCCGATGAGCTCGACGACGAGCACCTGGTGGCGGCGCTTCGCGGAGGCGACGAGGACGCGTTCATGGCCCTCGTCGAGCGCTACGGCCCGCTCATGCTGAGGGTCGCCTCCACCTACGTCCGCACGCCCGCGGTCGCCGAGGAGGTCGTCCAGGAGACGTGGCTCGCGGTGCTCGAGGGCATCGGCCGCTTCGAAGGCCGCTCGTCGCTCAAGACCTGGGTGTTCCGCATCCTCTCCAACCGGGCCAAGACGCGCGGCGAGCGCGAGGCGCGCTGCGTCCCGTTCTCCTGCATCGCCGCGCGCGGCGACGGCGACGACGAGGGTCCCGCCGTCGAGCCCGAGCGCTTCCTGGGCGCCGATCACCGGCAGTGGCCGGGCCACTGGGCGGCGGCCCCGGGCGACTGGGCGACGGTCCCCGACGTGCGCCTGCTCTCGCAGGAGACGCTCGCGCACGTCCGCGACGCGATCGCCGCCCTGCCCGAGCGCCAGCAGGAGGTCATCGTCCTGCGCGACGTCGAGGGCTGGTCGGCCGAGGAGGTCTGCGACGCGCTCCGCGTCAGCGAGGTCAACCAGCGCGTGCTGCTGCACCGAGCCCGCTCGAAGGTCCGGACCGCGCTCGAGCGCTACTTCGACGCCGAGCCCGCCCTGTCATGAGCTCTGAGGATCTCACGTGTCAGGAGCTCGTCGAGCTCGTCACCGACTACCTCGACGGCGCGCTGACCCTGCGGGAGCGCCTTCGCTTCGAGCGTCACCTCGCCGAGTGCGAGTGGTGCGTCGATTACGTCGACCAGATCCGCACGACGATCCACCTCGTCGCCCGGACGCAGGGCGACCCCGCCGACGT
>DASXRF010000173.1:0-7875 GCA_036506755.1 Solirubrobacteraceae bacterium
GGGCCTTCGCGGTCGTGCCCGCCGGCGTCGACGTGATCCTGCACGGCTCCGACGCGCAGCTGCTGCTGGCGCGACCGGCGCTCGCGCTCGAGCGCGCCGTCGCCGCGCCGGCCGCACGCCGCTACGTGACGGGCACGTGGAGCCGGCGCGAGCTGCACGTCCTCGCGCCCCGGCGCCTCGAAGAGCACGCCAGCGCGGTGCCCGGCTCGCGCGAGCTCGTCCTGCTCTCCCCCGCCGGCCTGTACGCGCGGCTCGTCGTCGGCTCGAGCAGCCGCGCGCTGCACTCGCGCCGGCGCGCGCGGCGCATGGCGTGGCTGGCCTGGGGCGCGGCCGAGTGGTTCTCGGGGCAGACCGCGCACGCGCGCCCGGCCATCGCGCGGCGGCTGCGCGAGGGGCGCCCGCCCGCCTTCCCTCCCGGCCGGCGCGACGCGCGATTGCTCGGCGGCACGCTCGTCGACCTGCTGGTCCGCGAGCGCGGCGAAGCCGAGGCGGTGCGCCTCGTCGACGAGGGCGTCCTGCGCCACGCGTTCGCCGGCGCCCCGCTGCGCGAGATCGAGGCCCGCTGGCGCGAGCACCTCGAGCGCCTGACAGGCGTCTGACCCCTACACGAACAGCTCGGTGCCCACCCAGGCGATGATCGCCACGAGCACCACGGCGATCAGCACCCCGGCGAGCACGCGCAGCGGCGCGTCCATGCCCGCCGCGGGCAGGAGCGGCGCCAGGTCGGCCTGCAGCAGCACGTCGCGGGCGACCTCGGCGCCGGACGCGGGCACGAGGACGTCGCGCGGCCCGGCGGCGAGGAAGTCGGGCACGTCGAAGCCGCGCGCGCGGCGCAGCGTCGAGGGCACGCCCTCCTCGAGCAGCAGGCCCTGAAGGAACTCCGCCTCCGCCTGGTTGCGCGCGCCGGCCACCTTGACCAACTGCCCTTCGGTCAGCTGCGGCTTGATCTTCCTCGCCCGCTCGCGCCGCGCCGTCACCGGCTCCTCCTCGGCCCCCGCGTAGATCAGCGGCATCCCGCAGTCGGGGCAGAAGCGCTCGGTGACCGCGTGCGTCGTCGCGCACGACGGGCAGACGAGCGGGCGCGGCTCAGAGCTCGACGACGCTCGCGCCATCGATCCGGTAGGTCCGCACCTCGGCGTCCCCGTCGGCCAGGCCGACGATGATCCACGGCGTGCCCGGCCAGGCCTCCGCGAAGGTCACGTCGGTCTGCGACGGGTAGGGCGCCGTCCGCGTGTGCGAGTGATAGAGGGCGCCGACCTCGAGGCCCGCGTCGTCGATCGCCTCGAGCGTGCGCATCACCTCGAGCGGCTCGACCTCAAAGCGCAGCGGGCTGCGCGCGGCGTTGGCCATCCGGAAGACGCGCTGCGAGCGGCCACCGCGTCCGGCCAGGAGGCCGCAGCACTCATTCGGCGCCTCTTCGCGGGCGTGGGCCACGATCTCCTCGATGTGCTCGGGCGCGAACTCCATGGCGCCCCGAGGCTACCGCTACGACTTGGCCTCGATGGAGTCGGTGTCGCGGTCCTCGTCGCGCCGCTCGCCGCTCAGCGACTCCTTGAACTCGCGCATGCCGTTGCCGATCGACCGGCCGACCTCGGGCAGCTTCTTCGGGCCGAGCACGATCAGCGCGATGGCCAGGACGATGATGAGCTCGAGCGGTCCGATGGAGCCGGGCATGGGGGGCCTTCCCTAGAACGACGTTCGAGCCACTTTACCGGCGGCCGTCAACCGCGGCCACGTTCGAACGCGGACGGCACCGGCTCGCGGCCGGCGATCTGGCGCAGGACCACGAGGTGCTGGGCCTCGTTGCCGAGGATGCTCGTGGCGACCTGCATGAGGCGAGCGTCGCGCAGGCTGCGGTGCGCGTCCTCGTAGGCCCGCACGGCGGCGTTCTCGAGCTCGACGGCGAACAGCGCGCGGTCGCGCCGGCCGCCCGCGCCGGCCAGGCCCTTCAGCTGCGAGGCCACGTCGGGCGAGGGCGGCGTGCCGCCCATCTGGCGCAGCGACGCGGTCAGCAGCTCGAGGTGCTGGCGCTCCTGGTTGCGGAAGAGGCGAGCCACGCCGCCGAGCTGGGCCTGCGAGCGCTGGTAGGCCTCCACGGCGGCCTGCTCGATCTCGATGGCGGCGCGCAGGATCGCGGCGTCGTCGTCGGCCTGCGCGAAGGCGTTGCGCACGCGCACGAGCAGCGGCACCGTGCTCGCGGCGAGAACCGCGCCGGCGGCGACCATGCCGCGGCGGACCAGCTCGCGCCGGGAGCGCTCGTACTCGGCGATGACGGCGGTGTCGGCCTCGCCGTCGCGGATGAGCAGGCGGTCGGGGCTCATCGCGCGGCCTCCCCGGTGACGAAGGCGGTGGGCGCCGCGCGCTCGCGCAGCGCGCCGTTGAGCACCGCGAGGTGCTGGGCCTCGTTGGCGACGATCGCGGCGCCCTCCGCGCGCAGGTCGGCGGAGTTGAGCTGTGGCAGCGCGTCGATGTACGCCGAGATCGCCGTGTTCTCGAGGCGGATGGCGAAGCGCAGCACCTCGTCCTCGGTGCGCAGGCGCGGGAAGCGGTAGTCGCGCTGCGCCTGGTTCGGCCGGCCACCCAGGCGCTGGATCGCGCGCGAGAGCGCCTGCACGTGCGCGCGCTCCTGATCGCGCAACGTGCGCGCGGCGCGCAGGTTCTCGCCGCGCAGCACCTTCATCGCCGCCGTGTACGCCGCCACCGCCTGATGCTCGAGGTCGAGCGCGGAGTTCAGGACGTTGACGTCGGCGACATCCGACTCGGCCGGCTCGGGCGCGGACTCCTGGGCCTTCTCTCCGGCGATCGGCCCCTGACCCTTGTTCTCCTCGCCGCACGCGACGAGCAGCGTCGCCGCGCCGAGCCCGGCAACATGGAAGAACCGCCGTCGATGCAAGGCGCCTGCCCTCCCGAGTCGTGGTCAGCGGGGTAACGCGTTACCCCGCTGAGCGGATCACCACCACAGCGTCGACTCGAGCGCCTCGAGCTCGTCGACGGGCCTGGTGTACAGGCCCGACGACAGGTACTTCCAGCCGTCGTCGGCCACGATGAACACCACGTTGCCCTCGTCGAGCTCACCAGCGATCCGGTGGGCGACCCGCGCGATCGCGCCGGACGAGACGCCGGCGAAGACGCCCTCCTCCTCGAGCAGGCGACGCGTCCAGATGATCGCGTCGCGGTTGGTGACGAAGATCTTCCGGTCCAGCAGGCTCAGGTCGATGATCGGCGGGATGAAGCCGTCGTCGAGCGAGCGCAGGCCCTGGACGGGCTCGCCCTGCATGGGCTCGGCGGCGACGATCTTGACGCGGTCGCCGAGCTCCTCCTTGAAGCGCCGCGCGTGGCCCATGAGCGTGCCGCCGGTGCCCAGCCCGGCGACGAACGCGTCGACCTCGCCGTCGAGCTCCTCGAGGATCTCGGGCGCGGTCCCGTGGTAGTGCGCGGCCGGGTTCGCCGGGTTGCCGTACTGGTAGGGCATGTAGTACGAGGCGTCGGCCTCGGCCATCTCGAGCGCCATGGCCACGGCGCCGTTGGAGCCCTGGTCGCCGGGCGAGGAGACGATCTCGGCGCCGTACATCCGCAGCAGCTGCGTGCGCTCGGGCGTCACGTTGTCCGGCATCACGACCTTCAGCGGGTAGCCCTTGCGCGAGCAGATCATGGCGAGGCTGATGCCGGTGTTCCCCGAGGTCGGCTCGAGGATCGTCTGGCCAGGGCCGATCAGCCCCTTCTCCTCGGCGTCCTCGATGAGCGCCCGCGCGACGCGGTCCTTGACCGAGCCCGTCGGGTTGAACGACTCCATCTTGGCCCACAGCCGGACCCCCGGCTTGGGGCTCAGGCGCCTCAGCTCGACCAGCGGCGTGTTGCCGATCGCCTGGACGAGATCGGCGTACCGGCCCCCGCAGGGACGATTCTCGAGCGGCGGGAGAGGCACTTCACGAAGGATAGTGCCCGGGTCGGCCCTGCGGTCAACCCGGGCACTGCATTTCGGTCAGGCTTTGATGGCCTGCTTGAGCGGCGCGGCGGCCTGGAAGCGCGGCACGCGCGTCGCGGCGATCTCGATGGTCTCGCCGGTCTGCGGGTTGCGTCCCTGGCGCGCTGAGCGCTCGGAGATGCCGAACTTCCCGAAGCCGGGGAGGCTGACCTCGTTGCCCCGGGTGAGCGCGCCGGCGATGTGCTCGAGCGTCGCCTCGATCGCCTCCTTGGCCTGGCCGTTGCTCAGCCCGGTCTCCTCGGCGACCGCGCGTGCGAGCTCGGCCTTGTTGATGGTGCCCACGTGGATCCTCCTGGACGGGTACGGCACGCGACCGTACGGGGGCGGGAGGACGGAAAAGCTCGCGACCTCGGTGAGATCAGCGCGGCGATCGACGAAGTCGATCGCCCCGCCGGCCATGGCGGGCAGGATCACCAGCACGTCGCTCTCGCCGACCTCGGTCTCGAGGCCCTGCAGGACCCGGACGTCCTCGTCGTTGAGGTAGACGTTGACGTAGCGGTTGAGGTCGCCGCCGTCGCCGAAGATCTGCGTCCGCGTCGCGGGATGCTCCTCGGCAAGCGAGCCGAGAACTTGCCCGACGGTCGCCCCGCCGGCCGAGACCTCCTTCTCGCCGCCGGTCGACGGGCGCAGCACGGGTGGGATCTTGACGGTCGCCATGGGCAGCGGCGCAGGCTACCCAGCGGCGGCGCAGAACGCTTCGTAGTCGGGGAAGACCCCCATCTCCTCGTCGGAGATGTCTTCGGGCTCGCGGGAGCAGATCGGGCAGTCGGGATCGCGGCGGACCTTGAGCTCGGTGAACGTCGCGCTCAGCGCCTCGTAGAGGAGCAGGCGCCCGACGAGCGGCTCGCCCGCGCCGACGATGAGCTTGACGACCTCGGTCGCCTGCAGCAGCCCCATGGTCCCGGGCAGGACGCCGAGCACGCCGTTGGCGCCGCAGGACGGGGCCAGCTCGGCCGGCGGCGGGACGGGATACAGGCAGCGGTAGCACGGCCCGTCGTAGGGCTTGAAGACGCTCAGCTGGCCGTCGAAGCCGAGGATCGACGCGCTGACCACCGGGATCTGCAGGCGCACGCTGGCGTCGTTGAGCAGGTAGCGCGTTGGGAAGTTGTCGAGGCCGTCGACGATGACGTCGTAGCCCTCGATGATCCGCATGACGTTCGACGCGTCCAGGCGCTCGGCGTACTTGACGACCTCGACGTCGGGGTTGATCGCCTTCATCGACTCCTCGGCGGAGTCGACCTTCGGGACGCCGATGCGGTCGGTCGAGTGGATGACCTGCCGCTGCAGGTTGGACAGGTCGACGACGTCGTTGTCGACGATGCCGATCGTGCCGACGCCCGCCGCCGCCAGATACAGCGCGCTGGGCGACCCGAGGCCCCCGGCCCCGAGCAGCAGCACCTTCGCGTCGAGCAGCTTCTGCTGGCCATCGACGCCGATCTCGGGGAGCAGGAAGTGGCGCGAGTAGCGCTCGCGCTGCTCGGGCGTGAACCGGCGCGGGACCTCGACCTCGTAGCCGCGGTCCTTCCACAGCGTGATGCCGCCGGTCATCGACTCGACGTGCGCGTAGCCGAGCTCGTCGCGCAGGGTCTTGGCGGCCAGCGCGCTGCGGTTGCCCGAGGCGCAGTAGAGGACGACGCGCGCGTGGCGGTCGGGCACGGCGCCCTCGATGCGGGACTCCAGGTAGCTGCGGGGAACATGCTTGGCGCCCGGCAGGTGGCCCTGGTCCCACTCCTCGGTCTCGCGCACGTCGACGACCACGACGCCGTTGGCGATGACGCTGTGCACGTCGGACGGGTCGACCTCGTCGATCTGCTGCTTGACCTGCCGGATGTAGTCGGCGCCGCTGGGGGACACGATTCGAATTCTCCCTAAGACCTGTCGGCTTTCGTGCTTCAGAAAGTATAGCGACTTCGCGGCCTACTCTGAGAGGGCGTGAGCCGCCTCCGCCTCGCCGCCGCCACGGTCGCCGCCTGCGCCTTCGCGGCGGTGGTTGGACTGTACGCGGCGCGCCACGACGCGCCGCCGGCGAAGACCGGTTTCGAGGGTGCCCTGCGGCCGGCCGGGATGCCGCCGGCGCGGTTCTCGCTGCGCGACCAGGACGGCGCCACCGTCACCGCGGCGTCGCTGCGCGGCCGGCCGGTGATCGTCTCGTTCCTCTACACGCACTGCCGCGACACCTGCCCGCTGGTCGCCGACCAGGTCCGCGGCGCGCTCGACGACCTCGGCGACGGGGCCGCGCCCTACGTCGCCGTCAGCGTGGATCCGGCCAACGACACGCGCGCGAGCGCGCGAGCGTTCCTGCTGCGCCACGCGCTCAGCGGCAGGGCGCACTTCCTGCTCGGCACCCGCGCCCAGCTCGCGCCGGTGTGGCGCCAGTTCGGCGTCCAACCCCAGCGCATCGTCGATTCGCGCCGCGACGACCACACGCCGTCGACGATCATCCTCGACGCGAGCGGCGTGCAGCGCACGGGCTTCCTCGCCGACCGCCTCACGCCGGAGGGCGTCGCCCACGACGTGCGCGCGCTGGGCGCCGGGGCGTAGTGGCGATCGCCCTCGCCCTCGGCACCTCCGCGTGCTACGGCGTCGCCAACTTCCTCGGGCCGCTCTTCACGCGCCGCTTCCCCCTCGGCGGCGTGCTGCTCGTCGGGCAGGTCGCCGCGACGGTCGTCGCGGTGGTGGCCGTCGCCGCGTCCGGAGAGGCGGCGCCCGACGGGCCGGCGATCGGCCTGGCCGCCCTGGCCGGGGTCGGCAACGCGGTCGGCCTGGCCGGGTTCCTGCGCGCGACCGAGCTCGGCCCCGTCAGCATCGTCGCGCCGATCGGCAACACCGGGACGATCCTGCCGGTCGTCTACGGGATCGCGACGGGCGAGGCGCTGCACGCCCTCCAAGCCCTCGGCATCGCGCTGGCGATCGGCGGCGCGGTGCTCGCCGCCCGCGTGCCCGAGCACGAGGGAGAGGCGCACGACATCCGGGGGTGCCTGCCATTCGCGGTCGCCGGCGCGATTGGCTTCGGCGTCCTGCTGATCGCGCTGCCGCCCGCCTCGGTCGACGGCCGCTTCTGGGCGCTGCTCGACGCCCGTCTGGCGCTCGTCGCCTTCCTCGTCGTGCTCGTGGTCGGCCGGCGCGAGTCGCCGCGCGTGCCGGCGGCGGCGCTGCCCCGCCTCGCGCTCCCCGGCCTGCTGCTCATCGCCGGCACGCTGCTGTACGTGCTGGCCACCGAGCACGGCGCGGTGAGCATCGCCTCGGTCTGCGCCTCGCTGAACCCCGTGGTCACCGTGACGCTCTCGCTGGCGCTGCTCGGCGAGCGCGTGACGCGCACGCAGGCGGTCGGGATCGCGGCGGCGATCGCCGGCGTGGCCTTCATCGCGGCGTGACGCTCAGCGCGGCACGCAGTTCGGCACGCCGGCGGCGGAGGCGGCTCCGCGGACCGTGCGCCGGGTCGCGGCCGCCTGGCGGACGAGCGCCTTGACCGCCGCGCGCCTGGCCGGGATGGCCAGGCGCTGATACACGCTGATGAGCGCGCGGTAGCTCTGCGCGAGCGCGCTGAGCGCCGCGTCGCGCTGCTTGGCGCCGATCGACTCCAGGGCGAGCACCAGCGGGACGAGGCGCGTCACCGCCTGCTGCGCCGCTGCCCGGACCTCCGGCCCGCGGCTCGCCGGGGACAGCGCCGGAAGCGGGGCGCCCAGCCCGCGGCAGACGCGGGTCAGGGCGCGCGACGTGCGGCGCCCCCCGCTCGGAGCACCTGCCGGAAGCGGTCGCCCCGCCGGTCGGGTTGCTCGGACCGGTCGTGGCGGGCGCCGGCGGCGCCGTGTTCGACGCCGTGCCGGCCGGCCGTCCAGGTCGCGGATTCGAGTCGCCTCCGCGACGCCCCGCGAGGACGAGCGACGTGA
>DASXRF010000174.1:0-5636 GCA_036506755.1 Solirubrobacteraceae bacterium
GCAGCGCAGACCGCGTCGGAGTCCAGCCGCGAGGGACCGGGCCCGGCGAGGTCGCCGAGCGCGTGGACCGCGAGCTCGAGCGCGGCCGGGCCGGCGTCGGCGGGCAGCCAGCCCAGGCGCTCGAGCGCGGCGCCCAGCGCGGCGCCGTCGCGCTGGGCGAGCGCGTCGAGCGCGGCCGCGCCGTCGTCGACGCGCGCCGGATCGAGCATGCGCGTGGCGCCGAAGTCCAGGACAGCCAGCCGCCCGTCGGCGAGCACGAGCGCGTCCTCGACGTGCGGGTTGGCGTGCCCGGTGCCGAAGCGCGTCGCCCCGAGCACGAAGCGCACCAGCTGCGCCGCCGCAGCGTCGGGATCGGCGCTGCGGGCGATCAGCGTTCCGTCGACCCACGCGCTGACCAGCACGTTCTCGCGGGCCAGCGCGGTGTGGGCGGCCGGCACGACGAACGCGGGATGGTCGCGCAGCGCGCGGTGGAAGCGGCGCTGCACGTCGGCCTCGTGCTCGAGGTCGAGCTCCTCGAGCACGCGCGCGGCGAGCTCGCGCACGATCCCGCGTGCGTCGACGGCCGGGAAGGCGTCGGCGATCGGGCGCAGCAGCCCGTCGAGCAGCGCCAGGTCCTGGCGCACGCCGGCCGCGATCCGCGGGCGCAGCACCTTGACGGCCACCGGCTCGCCGCCGAGCACGCCGCGGTGCACCTGGGCGATCGGGGTGACCGCCACCGGCTCGCTGTCGAGGTCGTCGAGCTCGTCGGTCGGCCGGCCGCCCCACGCGCTGCGCAGCGCGCGCTCGACGTCGCGCCGCGACAGCGGAACGCAGGTCGCCTCGCGCGCCGCGCGCAGCTCGGCGGGCAGCTCGGAGCGCCACGGCTCGGGCATCCACTCCGGCTCGATCGCGTCGGCCAGCCGCGCCAGGGCGAGCCGGCCCGACGGCGCGGTCCGGGCGAGCTTCAGTGCGGTCTCGGCAAGCGCCTCCAGCCGCCGCAGGGCATCGGGCGTCGTCATCGGCGCCGCTCGCGCAGCCACAGGTAGCCGTACGGACCCAGCTCGACGCGGAGCCGGCCGCGCTCGACGCGATGGTCGCGCAGCTCGAGCAGGTCCGCGACGCCCGTCACGTCGTCGCCGAGCTCGAGGTCGGCGGCGACCTCGGCGTTCGAGAGATTGTGCACGGCGAGCACCGTCGAGCCCTCCCAGTCGCAGCGGTGGGCGAACAGCTCGGGCGGCTCGTTCTCGATCAGCGTGCTCGCGCCCATGCCGAACTCGGGCGTCTCGCGCCGGCAGCGCACGAGGCGCGCCATCCAGCTCAGCAGCGAGTCGCGGTCGCGGCGCTGGGCCGCGACGTTGACGTGCCCGGGCCCGAGGCCGCCGCGCACGATCGGCCGGACCGGCCGCGCCGCGCTCGTGAAGCCGGCGCCGTCGCCGCGCGCCCACTGCATCGGCGTGCGCACGCTCATGCGGCCCTCCATGTCGAGGTCCTCCCCCATGCCGATCTCGTCGCCGTAGAGCACCACCGGCGTGCCCGGCAGCGAGAACGTCAGCGACCACGCCATGCGCAGGCGCGGCCCGTCGCCGCCGAGCATCGAGGCCGCCCGGCGGCGGATCCCGTGGCCGTAGATGCGCATCCGCTCGTCGGGCGCGAAGGCGGCGAAGACCTCGTCGCGCTCGTCGGGGGCGAGCTTGTCGAGCGTGAGCTCGTCGTGGTTGCGCAGGAACGTCGCCCACCCGGCATCGTGCGGGGGCACCGGCAGCCTGCGGATCAGGTCCTCCAGCGGCGCCGCCCGCTCGCGCGCCAGCGCCAGCCACAGGCGCTGGTTGATCAGGAAGGCCAGCTCGAGGTGCAGCGCGTCGCCGTGCTCGCCGAAGTAGCTCTCGAGGTCGCTCATGTCGACGTTGACCTCGCCCATGAGCATGGCCTCGCCGCGCCGGCGCGTCGCGTAGTCGCGCAGCGCGTGCAGCCAGCGCTTGCCCTCGCCCGACTCGACTCCGCCCGCCTCGACGTCCTCGACGAGGAACGGCACCGCGTCCATGCGAAAGCCCGAGACGCCGAGCCGCAGCCAGAAGCCGACGGTCTTGGCCAGCTTGTCGCGGACCGCGGGCGTGGCGATGTTGAGGTCGGGCTGGAAGTCCGCGAAGCGATGCAGGTAGTACTGCCCCGCGGTCTCGTCCCATGTCCAGCTCTCGGGCGACGTGCCGCGCTCGTGGGCCGGGTCGTCGCACCACACGTAGAAGTCGCGGTACGGCGACGAGCGGCTCAGCCGCGCCGCGCGAAACCACGGGTGCTCGTCGGACGTGTGGTTGCCCACCAGGTCGACGATCACCCGCAGGCCGCGCTCGCGGGCGTGGCGGATGGCCTCGACGACGTCGCCGTGGTCGCCGAGGCGCGGGTCGACCCCGAGGTAGTCGGTGATGTCGTAGCCGTCGTCGCGATTGGGCGACGGGTACAGCGGCATCAGCCACACGCACGAGACGCCGAGCGCCGCGAGGTGGTCGAGACGCTCGATGAACCCCGCGACGTCGCCGACCCCGTCGCCGTCGGCGTCGCGGAACGTCTCGATGTCCAGGCAGTAGACGACAGCGTTCTTCCACCACAGGTCGCTGGTCGAGGCGAGGGGCATCGGGCCGGTGTTGTAACGCCTGACGGCGACCGCGGACTGCGCGACCATGGCCGAGATGACCCTTCCCGCACGCGCCGGCCGGGCCGGCGGCTCCGTCCCCATCGCCGACTACGGGCTGCTGTCGGACTGCAGCTCGGCTGCCCTCGTCAGCCGCGACGGCTCGATCGACTGGCTGTGCCTGCCGCGCTTCGACAGCCCGAGCGTCTTCGCGCGCCTGCTCGACCGCGACGCCGGCCACTGGTCGATCGCCCCCGCGGGCGAGCTCACCGCGGAGCGCCGCTACATCGGGGGGACGCTCGTCGTCGAGACGACGTTCACGACGCCCGGCGGCACGGTGCGCGTCACCGACGCGCTCGCGTTCCCCGAGGGCCAGCGCGGCCACGACCTCGGTAAGGACGCCCCGCACGAGCTTCTGCGCTCGGTCGAGGGCGTCAGCGGGGAGGTCGAGCTCGAGCTCGAGCTGGCCCCGCGGGCGGAGTACGGCCTCGTCCGGCCGCTCATCCGCGTCGAGGAGGGAGGGGCGCGGACGTTCGGCGGACCGAACCGGATGGCCGTGCGCAGCGCGGTCGGCCTCGAGCTCAGCGACGCCACCCTGCGCGCCCGCTTCGCCGTGCGTGAGGGCGACCGGCTCGGCTTCTCGCTGCGCTGGGCGGCCGTCGAGGGCGCGCAGCCCGAGCCGACGGCCCCCCAGCGCGTCGCCGATCGGATCGCCGACGTCGTCGAGGGCTGGCGCTCGTGGGAGGCCGAGCACGACATCTACGAGGGCCCGCACAAGGAGCTCGTGCGGCTCTCGTCGCGCGTCCTGAAGGGCTTGACCTACCGGCCGACCGGGGCGATCGTCGCCGCGCCGACCACCTCCCTGCCGGAGACGGTCGGCGGCGAGCGCAACTGGGACTACCGCTACGCGTGGATCCGCGACGCGAGCCTGACGATGGAGGCGCTCTACATCGGCAGCTGCCCCGACGAGGCCGAGGACTTCATCTCGTTCATGACCAGCGCCGCGGGCGGCGGGGCCGGCAACGACTACGCGCTCCAGATCATGTACGGCATCGGCGGCGAGCACGACCTCTCCGAGCGCGAGCTGCCCTTCCTGCGCGGCTGGCGCGACTCCGCGCCCGTGCGCGTCGGCAACGGCGCGTGGGACCAGGTCCAGCTCGACGTCTACGGCGAGCTGCTCAACGCGATGTGGCTCTACCACGAGAAGCTCGGCGAGCTGCACCCAGAGATCCAGCGCTTCGTCGCCGACCTCGCCGACACCGCGGCGCGCCGCTGGCACGAGCGCGACTCGGGGATGTGGGAGATGCGCGGCGAGCCGCGCCACCACCTGTCCAGCAAGGTGCTCTGCTGGGTGGCGCTCGACCGCGCGGTCAAGCTCGCCGACCGCCTCGGCGAGCACGGCAGGCCCGACGCGTGGCGCGCGGCCGCCGACGAGATCCGCGAGGCCGTGCTGACGCGCGGCTGGAGCGAGGCCAAGCAGGCCTACGCGCAGTCCTTCGACTCCGACGACCTCGACGGCGCCGCGCTGCTCATGCCGCTGGTCGGCTTCCTGCCCGCGACCGACGAGCGGATGCGCGCGACGATCGAGGCGGTCGCGCGCGAGCTCACCCAGGACGGGCTCGTGCTGCGCTACCTCAACGAGGACGAGGGGGTCAACGCCGACGGCCTGACCGGCGAGGAGGGCACGTTCGTCATCTGCTCGTTCTGGCTGGTCTCGTGCCTCGCGCAGGCCGGCGAGCTCGAGCGCGCCGAGGCGCTCTTCGACCAGCTGGTCTCCTACGCGAACGACCTGGGGCTGATCGCCGAGGAGATCGACACCGCCAACGGCGAGCTCCTGGGGAACTTCCCCCAGGCCTTCTCGCACATCGGCCTCATCATTGCGGCATCGCACATCGACAAGGCCAAGGCATGAGCACCGACTACGACGCCATCGTGCTGGGCGGCGGCCCGGCGGGCGAGCACTGCGCGGGCGCGCTGGCCGCCGGCGGCCTGCGGGTCGCGATCGTCGAGCGCGAGCTGCTGGGCGGCGAGTGCTCGTACTGGGCGTGCATCCCGTCCAAGACGCAGCTACGCCCCGGCGAGGCGATGCGCGCCGCGCGCGAGGCGCCCGGCGCCGCGCAGGCGGTGACCGGCCCGATCGACACCGGCGCCGCGCTGGCCTGGCGCGACTTCATGGTCTCCGACTACCACGACGACGGCCAGGTGCAGTGGGCGCAGGGCGAGGGCATCGACGTCCTGCGCGGGACGGGCCGGCTCGCCGGCCGGGGGGTCGTCGAGGTCGACGGCGCGCGCTACACGACCGAGCACGTCGTCCTGGCCACCGGCTCGGACCCGGTCATCCCGCCGATCCCCGGGCTGCGCGAGCTCGACGACGTCTGGGGCAACCGCGAGGCCACCGGGATGAAGGAGGTCCCGCGCCGGCTGCTCGTCCTCGGCGGTGGCCCGGTGGGCGTCGAGATGGCCCAGGCCGTCGCCCGCTTCGGCAGCGAGGTCGCGCTCGTCGAGGGCATGGACCACGTCCTCGCGCGCGAGCCGCGACCGCTCGGCGAGGCCGTCGCCGAGGTCCTGCGCCGCGACGGCGTCGAGCTCGTCCTCGGGATGCACGCCACGGGCGCGCGCCGCGACGGCGGCGACTACGTGCTCGACTTCGGCGACGGCACGCTGCTGCGCGGCGACCGCTTGCTGGTCGCCACCGGCCGGCGCCCGCGCGTCGCCGGACTGGGGCTCGAGACCGTCGCCATCGAGCCCAACGGGCACGGCGTCCCGGTCGACGCACGGATGTCGGCAGGCGAGAACGTCTGGGCGATCGGCGACGTCACCGGCGTCTGGCCGCTCACCTACGTCGGCAAGTACCAGGGCCGCGTCGTGGCGGCCAACATCCTCGGCGAGCCGCGCGAGGCCAACTACGAGGCGGTGCCGCGCGTCGTCTTCACCGACCCGCAGGCGGCGTCGGTCGGCGAGCCCGAGGCGCGCTTCAGCGCGACCGCGGCGCTCTCCGAGGTGCCCAGGACGGCGACCTACAGCCGCGCCT
>DASXRF010000175.1:0-7176 GCA_036506755.1 Solirubrobacteraceae bacterium
TGACCGTCGACGTCAACGGCCGACGCATGGTCGACCTGCGCGGACGCCGCATCGGGCGCGCCCCGATCGACCTGCGCGGACTGCCGCGCGGGGTCGTGCGCGTGAAGGTGATCGTGCGCACGGCAGCCGGCAAGCAGATCCGCACGCAGCGCGCGTATCGCACCTGCGCAACGCGCGGGCGCTAGTCAACCGGCAGCCCTCGCCCGGCGCCGGCCCCGGATCGTCGCGCAGGCGCGCAGTAGACTCGGCCGAACCCTCGACCTGTAGGAGAAAGGAGTCGAGCGCATGCGCGCGGTCGACGCCGTGATGGAGTGCCTGAAGGCGGAGGGCGTCGACGTCGTATTCGGCCTGCCGGGCGGCGCGAACCTCCCCACCTACGACGCGTTCGTCGACGCCGGGATCCGCCACGTCCTCGTGCGCCACGAGGCGGGCGGCGGCCACGCCGCGCAGGGCTACGCCAAGGCGACCGGCCGGGTCGGCGTCGCGCTGGGCACGAGCGGCCCCGGGGCGACCAACCTGATCACGCCGATCACCGACGCGATGATGGACTCGTGCCCGACGGTGTTCATCACCGGCCAGGTGCGCACCGAGCTGCTCGGGACCGACGGCTTCCAGGAGGCCGACACGATCGGCATCACGATGCCGATCGTCAAGCACTCGTACATGGTCCAGCACCCGCTCGAGATCCCGCGCGCGATCCACGAGGCCTTCTACCTCGCGCGGACCGGCCGCCCGGGCCCGGTGCTCGTCGACATCCCGGTCGACCTCTCGAGGGCGGAGATCGACTACGAGCCGGTCACCGACGTGAGGCTGCCCGGCTACCAGCCCACCACCGAGGGCAACGCCAAGCAGATCCGCCAGGCGGCCAAGGCGCTCGCGGCCGCGCGCCGGCCCGTGCTCTACGTCGGCGGCGGCGTCGTCAACGCCAACGCCTCCGAGGAGCTCGCCCAGCTCGCCGTCGCCGGGCGCTTCCCCGTGACCTGCACCCTGATGGGCCTCGGCGCGTTCCCCGCGCCGCACGAGCAGTGGCTGGGGATGCTCGGCATGCACGGCACGCGCACGGCCAACTACGCGATGGACGAGGCCGACCTCATCTGCGCCGTCGGCGCGCGCTTCGACGACCGCGTGACCGGCAAGCTCAGCGAGTTCGCGCCGCGGGCCAAGTTCATCCACATCGACATCGACCCGGCCGAGATCTCCAAGAACGTCCCGGCGCACATCCCGATCGTCGGCGACGCCAAGCAGATCCTGGCCAAGCTCGTCGTCGAGTACCGCGCGACGGCCGCCGAGGCGGGCCGGCTCGACGAGTGGTGGCAGCGCATCGAGGAGTGGCGCGAGCGCTACCCGCTGCGCTACAACGACTCCGAGGGCACCGAGATCAAGCCCCAGCGACTGATGCAGGCGCTCTACGAGGCCACCGGCGGCGACGCGGTCGTCTCGACGGACATCGGCCAGCACCAGATGTGGGCCGCGCAGTACTTCCACTTCAAGGGCCCGCGCCGCTGGATCCAGTCCGGGGGCCTGGGGACGATGGGCTTCGGCCTGCCTGCCGCGATGGGCGCCAAGGTCGGCCGCCCCGACGACACGGTGATCTGCATCGCCGGCGACGGCTCGGTGCAGATGAACGCCCAGGAGCTCGCGACCTGCGCGCAGGAGGGCATCGCGGTCAAGGTCTTCATCGTCAACAACGGCTACCTGGGCATGGTCCGCCAGTGGCAGGAGCTGTTCTGGGACAAGCGCTACAGCCACGTCGACATGGGCCAGTGGCCGGACTTCGTCAAGCTCGCCGAGGCCTACGGCTGCACGGGCCTGCGCTTCACGGACAAGACCACGCTGGTCGACGACATCCGCGGCGCGCTGGCCATGGACGGCCCCGTCGTGGTCGACGTGCGCGTCACGCGCGAGGAGAACGTGTACCCGATGATCGCGCCCGGCCAGGCCGCGCGCGACATGGTCGGATGAGCGGCCCCGGCAGCAGCGCCGTCCGGGCCCGCACGCCCGGAGCCGGGGACCCCCGCACCCCGGTGGGTGGATGAGCGTGGGCGAGCCCGGCACCAAGGAGCCGCTCAGCCTCGAGGAGCTCGAGGCGGTGGCCGGGATGCGCACGGGCCGCAAGCACACGCTGTCGATCCTCGTCGAGAACAAGCCGGGCGTCCTGACGCGGATCGCCGGGCTGTTCGCGCGCCGCGGCTTCAACATCGACACGCTGACCGTCGGCCCCACCGACGACGACGGGATCTCGCGCATCACGCTGACGCTCGACGGCGCGCTGCACCCGATCGACCAGGTGACCAAGCAGCTGCACAAGCTCGTCAACGTGCTCAAGATCCGCGATCTCGAGCCCGACGACACCGTCGCCCGCGAGCTCGCGCTGTTCAAGGTCGCCGCCGACGGGACGCAGCGCGCCGAGGTCCTCCAGGCCGTCGAGATCTTCCGCGGCAAGGTGGTCGACGTCACCCGGAAATCGCTGATCGTCGAGATCACCGGGACGACCGACAAGATCGACGCGTTCGAGGAGATGGTCCGGCCGTTCGGCATGGTCGAGATGATGCGCACGGGCGAGATCGCCATCTCGCGCGGTCGGGGTGAGACTTGACCCCGCCTGGGTAGGGATTTCCCCGAGACCGAAAACCCGCGCGAGCAAGCATGACCCGCATGCCCTATGTCGTGTGCCCCAACTGCGGGGTCCGGACCTACACCGCGGCCCACCACTCGACCGAGGACACCTGCCCCCGCTGCGAACACAAGCTGGCCCGTTCTCCCGGCATAGATGCGCGCGTCACCCGCCGGGAAAAAGGTCCTGGCGAAATCATCCCCAACGGAACGCGCGCGTCGGTTAGAGTCGCCCCTTGACGGAGGAAGTACCAGGTAGTCGCACGGAGGGTCGATGCCAGCAGCCGAAGTGACCAGGGAAGGAGTCCTGACGGGAGCCCCGTCCCTCGAGCGCCTGCGGGTCATCGTCGCCGACGGCGACCCCTTGGCGCGGCGCGTCATGCGCGACGTCTTCCAGAACGGCGCGGGCTTCGTCGTCACCGCCGAGGCCGCCGACGGCGTCGAAGCCGTCGAGCTGGCCCTGCACTACCGGCCCGAGGTCGTGCTCATGGAGGCGGTGCTTCCGCGCCTCGACGGGATCTCGGCCACGCGGCGCATCCTCGAGCGCGCCGAGGAGGTCAAGGTCGTCATCTTCTCCGCCTCGCGCGACCCCGACCTCGAGCTCGCGGCGTTGCGCGCGGGCGCGAGCGGCTTCCTCTCCAAGGAGCTCAGCGTGGAGGGGGTCGTCAGCGCGGTCCGCGCCGTGGCGCGCGGCGAGGCGGCCATCTCGCGCGAGCTGACCATGCGCCTCGTCGAGCACCTTCGGCTCACGCCCGAGGCCGGCAGCGGCATGCGCCCGGTCCGCTCGAACCTGACGACGCGCGAGTGGGAGGTCCTCGACCTCATGGCCTCGGGCGCGACGACGAGCGACATCGCGCGCGCCCTCGTCCTGACCGACGAGACCGTCTACAGCCACGTCAAGAACATCCTGCGCAAGCTGGGCGTCCACACGCGCGCCGAGGCGGTCGAGGCCGCCGAGCGGCTGTGCCGTGAAGTCGTGATGCATTAGCGTCCGGGCGGCCGTCATGGCCGTTCGGGGCCCCGCCGCCAGCCAGCCGTTCTTCGTCCTGCCCGCGCCGGCGCGCGCGCGGCTCGCCCGCTCGCTCGCGGCCGCCGTGCGCGCCGCCCGCGCCCGGGGCGAGGCGCTGGCCGCGATCACCGTGCGCGTCGGGCGCGACGTCGACCCGGCCGCGGTCGTGTGCGCCTCGCGGCGCGCGGGCGAGCCGTGGTTCGTCTTCGAGAACCCCGACCGCGACCGCGCCGCCCTGGCCGCGCTGGGTTGCGTGCGCGCGCTTGACGCCCGCGGGCCCGACCGCTTCGCGCGCGTGGCCGGGGCGTGGCGCGCGCTCGCCGCCGGCGCCGCCGCCGACGCGCCCGACGGCCCGCCGGGCGCGGGTCCCGTCGCGGTCGGCGGCTTCGCGTTCGCCGCCGACGGCGGCGCGTCGGCGCACTGGCGCGGCTTCGCGCCCGCCTCACTGCACGTCCCCGAGGTGGCGATCGCGCGCCGGGGCGACGACGTGCGCCTGACGCTCGCCGCGCTGGCCACGCCCGACGACACGCCCGAGGACCTGCTCGCGCGCCTCGAGCGTCGCGCGGCCGAGCTGCGGCGCGCGCCGCTGCCGCTGCTGGACCCGGACCCCGCCGACCGGGCGCACGTGGCCAGCGTGATGCCGCCCGAGCACTACGAGGCGGCGGTCGCGCGCGCCGTCGAGCGCATCCGCGCCGGCGAGCTGGAGAAGATCGTGCTGGCCCGCGAGGTCGCCGTCCACGCGGCGGCGGCGCACGACGCCGCCGCGATGCACGGCGTGCTGCGCGAGGCGTTCCCGACCTGCTTCGTCTTCGCCGCCGGCCGCGGCGACGCGACGTTCCTGGCCGCCAGCCCCGAGCTGCTGCTGCGCCGCGAGGGGCTGCGCCTGAGCACGATGGCGCTGGCCGGCTCGACGCGCCGCAGCGCCGACCCGGCCGTCGACGACCACCTCGGCGAGCGCCTGCGCATGTCGGCCAAGGACCGCTCCGAGCACGACATCGTCATCCGCCGCATCGCCCGCTCGCTGCGACCGCACGCGGTGTGGGTCGCCGTCGCCGACGAGCCGGTCGTGGTCAAGGTGGCCAACATCCAGCACCTCGCGACGCCCGTGCGCGCCCAACTCGCCTCGCCGCGCGGCGCCGTCGAGCTCGCCGGGCTGATGCACCCGACGCCCGCGGTGGGCGCCGAGCCGCTGGCGCGCGGCGCGCCGCTGATCCCCGCGCTCGAGGGGCTGGACCGCGGCTGGTACGCCGGGCCGGTCGGCTGGACGGACGCCAACGAGGACGGCGAGCTGTGCGTCGCCCTGCGCTGCGCGCTGCTGCGCGGGCGCGAGGCGCGCTGCTACGCGGGCGTCGGCGTCGTGGCGGACTCCGACCCGGCCGCCGAGCTCGCCGAGACCGAGATCAAGCTGCAGGCGCTGCTGCCGGTCCTGGCGGGCTGAGCGCGGACCAGGACCGGCAAGAGCAGGACGCCTCGTTACGAGGCGCGGGCCGCGAGGGTCGGGGTGTGCTCCCAGTCCTCGACGGTCTCGTTGAGGACCATCTGTCCGATCGTCCCCAGGCCGAGCAGCATCGCTGCGTACCCGACGATGAGCAGCCACGCGGCGCTCGCCGCGAAGCCGATGACGGCCACGATCGCGCCGACGGCGAGCATCCCGGCGCTCGCCGTGTGCACCGCGCGGGCGCGCATCAGCCCCATCGCCAGGATGAGCACCCCGGCGGTGAGGCAGAACACGCCGAGCGTGAAGAGCACGAACGTGCCCGTCGTGTCCTGGACGCGGTTGATCAGGGCCACCATCTCCGGCGTGAGGGCCATCTGCCACACCACGAAGCCCATCGCCGTCGAGCCGACCGCGGCCAGCGTCCCGACGAGGGCCAGCGCGCCGCCGAGGTGGCCGAAGGCGACCTCGCGCTCGCGCAGCATGTGCATCAGCCCGAGGATGGCCGGCAGCAAGGCCACCAGGCTGAGCAGGATCAGCAGCTCGGACACGAACCACTGATCGCGGTTGGCCACGACCGTCAAGAGCTGGTCACGCGCGTCGGCGTCATAGCCGGGCGACACGATGAAGCCGATGAGGCCGAGGGCGGGGGCGACGAGCATGCACACGCCCGCGACGGTCTTCCGGAACCGATGCGGGTCGGCGGAACCCATCATGGATGAACCTCCTTGTTGTGGATTCCTCTGTGCAGCGAAAAACACTACTTCGTGCGGATCGTTACAGCGATGCGATCCCACATCTCACGATGGGCCTCGACGTTCGCGCGGCGGTCGGTCGGCACGTGGATGAGCGCCGGCCGCCCGCGGTGCCACGTGCGTCCGATCGCGCGCCCGACGGCCTCCGGTGACGTCGGTCGCGCGACGCGCAGGCCGAGGCCGGCGGCGACCGCCGGCAGGTCGAGGCCGGGCGGGGTGGCGACGTGCTCCTCGAAGGCGTCGCGCGCCTCGGCGACCGGCAGGAACTCGAAGATCCCGCCGCCGCCGTTGTCCAGGCAGACGACGGCGAGCGGCAGCTCGAGGCGCACCGCCGAGGCCAGGCCGCCCAGGTCGTGGACGAGCGCGACGTCCCCGATCAGCAGGACCGTCGGCGCTCCGCTCGCCGCGACGCCCAGCGCGGTCGCCACCGTGCCGTCGATCCCGTTCGCGCCACGGTTGGCCAGCACGCGCGGCCCGCCGTCGTCGCGCACCGGCGCGAAGGTCTCGACGTCGCGGACCGGCATCGACGAGGCGACCACCAGGCAGGCGGCCGGCGGCAGCCTCGCGACGAGCGCGCGGGCGACGAGCGGCTCGCCCATGCGCAGGGTCGTGTCGATGATCGCGCCGGCGCGCTCGTCGGGCTGGCGCCACCCGCGCAACCATGCCGGCGGCGCAGCCGTGCCGGCCCGCGCGCCGTCCAGCGTCGCGCGCGGGTCGCCGCCGAGCAGGGTGGCGAGCACGCCGTCGGGGTCGTGCCAGACGCTCTCCGGCGCGAACGCGACCTGGGGCGCGTCGAGCGCGGCCAGCCACTGGCGCAGCGGCTTGGAGGTCGGCAGGTCCCCGACGCGCACCACGAGGTCGGGGTGCATCCGCTCGCGGAAGGCGTCGACGCGCAGCAGGGCGTCGTAGTGCGCGATGGCCGACGGGCCGCAGCGCGCGCGAGAGAGCGGGTCGGCGAGCAGCGGAGCGCCCAGGCGCTCGGCGAACGCGGCGACGGCCGCGGGCAGCTCGGGATCGGCCTCGGCGCGTCCGGCGACGACGACGGGACGGTGCGCGGCCGCGAGCGCCTCGTCCAGGGCGGCGGCACTCGCGGTGGCCGCGACGCGCGGCCGGTCGAGCCACGGGCGCCCGTCCGCGCGCCCGGGCAGCGGGTCCGCGCCGAGGTCGCCGGGCGGCACGAGCGGCTCGCGCAGCGGCCAGTTGAGATGGACCGGCCCGGGCCGCGGGCCGTGCGCCGCCCATATCGCCCGGCAGGCCAGCGCGCGCATCCAGCGCGCCCGCTCGGGCGTCGCCTCGTGCCCGGTGCCGACGTCGAAGAACCACCGCGCCGCGCCGCCGTAGAGGCCGACCTGGTCGATCGTCTG
>DASXRF010000176.1:0-11638 GCA_036506755.1 Solirubrobacteraceae bacterium
CACGCACGACAGCGGCTCGTTGTCGGACGCATTGATTTCCTGATGCGGAACGAACGGTGGAACATAGATGAAGTCGCCGGGGCCGGCTTCTGCCACGTATTCGAGGCGATCGCCCCACCGCATCCGCGCGCGGCCGCTGACCACGTAGATCACGCTCTCGAGCGCGCCGTGGTGGTGGGCGCCGGTCCTCGCGTCCGGGTGGATCACGACGGTGCCGGCCCAGAGCTTCTCGGCGCCGGCGCGGGCCGCGTCGATCGCCGCGGCGCGGTTCATCCCGGGCGTCTGCGGCGTGTTCACGTCGAGCTCGTCGGCGTGGACGACGCGCACCCCGCGCAGGCGCCAGTCCTGCTCCATGCGAGCATTATCGCTCCCCGCCGCTGCCGAGAGGAGAGCCGTGCTCGCCGTCGTGATGCACCAGACCGGAGGCCCGGACGTGCTGAGCGTCGAGGAGGCCGAGCAACCCGCGGCCGCCGACGGCGAGGTCCTGATCAGGGTCCGCGCCGCGTCGGTCAACCCGATCGACTGGAAGTACCGGCGTGGGTTCGCCGAGCGCGCGCTGCCCGCGGTGCTCGGCCAGGACGTCTCCGGGACGGTCGAGGAGTCCCGCGCGGACGGCTTCGCGGCGGGAGACGAGGTGTTCGGCTTCGCCTCGAGCGGCGGCTACGCGCAGCTCGCCGCGGCGCCGGCCGGCGCGATCGCCAAGAAGCCCGCCGGCGTGACCCACGAGCAGGCCGCGGCGCTGCCCGTCGCGGGGCTCACCGCGTGGCAGGCCCTGTTCGACCGGGGCGGCCTGGAGCGCGCGCAGACCGCGCTGATCGCCGGCGCGGCGGGCGGCGTCGGCCACCTCGCCGTGCAGTTCGCCAAGCTCGCCGGAGCGCGCGCGGTCGGCACCGGGTCGGCGCGCAGCCGCGACTTCGTGCTCGGCCTCGGCGCCGACGAGTTCGTCGACTACACCCAGCAGGACGTCGCGGCGGCGGTGAGCGGCGTCGACGTCGCGCTCGACGCCGTCGGCGGAGCGACGACGCAGGCGCTCGTGCCCACCCTGCGGGAAGGCGGCATCATCGTCACCATCGCCGGCCCGCCGCCCGAGGAGCAGGCGCGCGAGCGCGGCGCGCGCGCGGAGCTGCTGATCTCCACGCCGAGCTCGGAGCAGCTCGCGCGGATCGCCGGCCTGGTGGCCGCGGGCGACGTCCGCGTCGAGATCGCCGAGGTCGTGCCACTGGCCGAGGTGCAGCGCGCGCACGAGCTCAGCGAGACGGGGCACACGCGCGGGAAGATCGTGCTCAGCGTCTGAGCCTGAGCGGGGATGCGGCTGGGCGGGCCCTAAGGCCCGCCCTGTCAAACCGCCCGGTCATGGATCACCGCTGACTTCCTACGTCCCAGGACTTGATGTGCCGTGCCTGGGTTGCGCGACACTCCCGACCGCCGGGACAGTCCGCCGCCCGGGGGCGGCGCGGGGCCCGGCTGGGCGCTCGAGGCGCCCTGGCCGAGTGGGCGATCCGCCGGACCCCGCACCCTAACGCGTCCAGGGGGCGAGGCGCTCGCGGATTAGGTCGGGGATCTGCTGCTTGGTCATCGTCGCCGGGTCGACGAAGACGTGGA
Source organism: Solirubrobacteraceae bacterium (assembly GCA_036506755.1). Taxonomy (GTDB): domain Bacteria; phylum Actinomycetota; class Thermoleophilia; order Solirubrobacterales; family Solirubrobacteraceae; genus DASXRF01. The sequence goes on from DASXRF010000176.1 coordinate 1,603, forward strand.
CCATGCGGCCGGTGACCAGCAGCTCGCCGTCGCGGCGCTCGGCGAACTCGCTGGTCATCGATGAGCCGCCGAGCCGCGCGATCGTCATCTCGACGTCGATGAGGTCGTCGAAGCGCGGCGAGGCCTTGAAGCTCGCCGCGGCGTCGACCACAACGACGTCGCTGCCCGCGCCGACGAGCGCCTGGTAGGAGCCGAAGGCGGCGCGCCAGAGCTCGGTGAGCGTGATGTCGAAGTAGGCGAAGTGGTGGGCGTTGAAGACGATGCCCTGAGCGTCGCACTCGTGGTAGCGGACGCGGATCTGGTGCACGAACGGGGGCGTCACGGCGGGCATCCTCGCAGGCCGCTGGCGAGCGTTTGCGCACCAAGCGACGGAAGGTCCGTTGGCCGGGCCGGGGTCGTCCGTGCTCGGGGGAGTCACACCAACCCCAACGATCGCGCGAAGCTAGCTCGCGACCTTCCACGCGTTCGGCGAGGCGCCGGCGCTGTCGGTCGTCCTCATGGGCTACCTGATCGGCCAGCTGGGCGGGCTGCTGCCGCTCCCGGGCGGCATCGGCGGGATCGACGGCGGGCTCGTGGGCACGCTGATCGTCTACGGCGCGCCGGCGGCCACGACCGTCGCGGCGGTCCTGGCGTATCGGGTGATCCTCTTCTGGCTCCCGCTGCTGATCGGCGCGGCGGCCTTCGCCTCGCTGCGCCGCGGCCTCAACCAGCCGCATCGCCCGGACCTCTGTCCGGCATAGGATGGCCCGATCAGCGACGCAAACGAGGAGAGGGCGATGCTCGAGGGACTGGTCCAGCAGGACTTCCCGCTGACGATCGGCTACGTGCTCGACCGGCTGCGGACGGTCAACGGCAGCAGCGAGATCGTGACCTACACCGGCGAGGGAACCGAGCGCGCCCGCTACGACGAGGTGGCCGCGCGCGTGGACCGGCTGTGCCGCGCCCTGCAGGGCCTCGGCGTTGGCGAGGGCGACCGCGTGGCCACGCTGGCCTGGAACCACCAGCGCCACTTCGAGTGCTATCTGGCCATCCCGGCGATGGGCGCCGTCCTGCACACGCTCAACCTGCGCCTGTTCCCGGACCAGCTCGCCTACATCGCCAACCACGCCGAGGACAGCATCGTCTTCCTCGACGACTCGCTGGTGGAGCTGTGGGAGAAGGTGGTCCCGCAGCTGGAGACGGTCCGCCATCACGTCCTCATGGGCGACGGCGACGGCGGCTCGCTGCCCAACCTCATCCGCTACGAGGAGCTGATCGCCGGTCAGGACGACGGCTTCGACTACCCGCAGATCGACGACCGCCAGGCGGCCGCGCTGTGCTATACGAGCGGGACCACCGGCAACCCGAAGGGCGTGCTCTACTCGCACCGGTCGAGCGTCCTGCACTCGCTCGGCGCCTGCCTGGCCGACACGCTGGCCGTCAGCCGCGCCGACCGCGTGCTGCCGATCGTGCCGATGTTCCACGCCAACGCCTGGGGGCTGCCCTACGCGGCGGCGCTCGCCGGCGCCGACCTGATCATGCCCAACCGCTGGCTGCAGGCCGAGCCGCTGTGCCGCCTGATCGAGGGCGAGCGCGTCACGGTCTCCGGCGCGGTGCCGACGATCTGGATGGACATCCTGCGCTACGCCGACGAGCACCACCCCGACCTCAGCTCGTTGCGCCTGGTCCCCTGCGGCGGCTCGGCCGTCCCGCGCGCGCTCATGCAGGCCCTCGAGGAGCGCCACCACGTCCCGCTCTGCCAGGCCTGGGGGATGACGGAGACCAGCCCGCTCGGGTCGGTGGCGCGCCCGCCGCGCGACGCCGAGGGCGAGCGCCACTGGCAGTACCGCTCGACCGCCGGGCGCCCGGTCGCGCTCGTCGAGGTGCGCATCGTCGACGACCGGGGCGACGTGCTGCCCTGGGACGGCAAGGCGGAGGGCGAGCTGGAGTGCCGCGGCCCGTGGGTCGCCTCGGCCTACTACCGCGACCCCGCGCCGGAGAAGTTCGACGACGGCTGGCTGCGCACCGGCGACATCGCCAGCATCGACCCCGACGGCTACATCATCATCCGCGACCGCACGAAGGACGTCATCAAGTCCGGGGGCGAGTGGATCTCCTCCGTGGACCTCGAGAACGAGCTGATGGCCCACCCGGACGTGCTGGAGGCGGCGGTGATCGCCAAGCCCGACGAGCGCTGGGCCGAGCGGCCGCTGGCCTGCGTCGTCGTCCGCCAGGGCGCCGACCTCGGCGCCGAGCAGATCGCCGCGCACCTCGAGCCGCGCGTGGCGCGCTGGTGGCTGCCCGACGAGTACGCGTTCATCGACGAGGTGCCCAAGACGAGCACCGGCAAGTTCGACAAGAAGGTGCTGCGCCAGCGCCTGGCGGACGGCGAGCTCGCCGACCGCCAGACGGTGACGCGCAAGCCGGAGCCCGCCCGTTCGAGCTAATCCACGCCGCTGCGCAGGATCCGGCTGAGCACGCGGTTGAAGCGGTGCTCCTTGCCCGTGCTCAGCGCCCGCGCCTGGGAGAGCGGCGGGAAGGCGAAGGGCACCTGCTGGCGGCACACCGTGCCGGCGGGCGGCAGCGTGCCGTCGAGGAGGTAGCCGTCGACCGCGGCGTCGATGCACTCGGAGTTGCCGCCGTAAGCGGTGTGGCCGTCGCCGCGCATCGTCAGCAGCCGCGCGGTGCCGAGCTCGCGCACGAGCTTGCGCGCGCCGCGGTACGGCGTCGCCGGGTCGTACGTCGTGCCGACGACCAGGATCGTCGGGCTGTCGGAGGCGGTCTGGAACGGGCCGGTGTAGATGCCGCGCGGGCGGACGGTGTACAGGCCCCAGGGCAGCTCGCCGTAGCCGGCGTTCCACCAGAAGTGCTCGAACATGCCCCACGAGTTCAGGCCCGCGTCCAGGAAGGTCCCCACGTCGCGCGGGTACTGCAGCTCGAGGGCGCTGATCGAGAAGAAGCGGTCGGCGAGCGGGTCGAACGTCCCGTCGGGCAGCCGCCCGTAGAAGAAGTCGACGATGAGCCGGATGCCGACGCCGTCGCCCGCGTCGGCCAGCGAGAGCGAGATGGCCAGCAGCGGCCAGAGCTGCTTGGCGTAGACCGCCTGGATCGCCGCGGCGCGTATGTCGTCGCCCGTGATGGGCCGCGGGTCGTCGCCCGACGCGGCGATCGGCGTCTGCTCCGCGCGCTCGATCAGCTCGTCGAGCGCGTTCCACGGGTCCTCGCCTCCGAACCGGCAGACGTCCTGGTGGACCGCGCAGGCCTGCATGAAACGCCCCAGCGCGCGCTCGAAGCCCTCGGTCTGCTCGCGCGCGGTGAACAGCGGGCGGTTGATGTACGCGTCGGCGTCGAGCGCGCCGTCGAGCACCAGCGCCCGGTAGCGGTGCGGGAACATGCTCGCGTACGTCGCGCCGAGGAACGTGCCGTAGGAGAAGCCGAGGTAGGTGAGCTTGTCGTCGCCGACCGCCTGGCGCAGGGCGTCCATGTCGCGCGCGACGTTGGCCGTCGAGACGAACGGCAGGATGTCGCCGTTGAGCGCGATGCAGCGGTCGATGTAGTCGCGCGTGCGCGCGACGAGGGCGGCCTCGTCGAGGTTCTCGGGCGTGACGAAGGGCTGCGCCCAGATCCCCGCGGTCTCCTGGTTGATCTTGCAGTCGATGCTCGGCGAGCTCTCGCCGACGCCGCGCGGGTCGAAGCCCACGATGTCGAGGCGCTGGTTGAGGTTGCCGAACAGTCCGGCCCCGATCGCCTTGATCACCTCGACCGCGGGCCCACCGGGGCCGCCGAAGTTCACGAACAGCGAGCCGATCCGGTGGGCGGTGTCCTGCGCGGGCAGGCGCACGACGGCGAGCTTGATCTGCGCGCCCTTGGCGTCGGAGTAGTCGCGCGGCACGGTGGCGGTCGCGCACTGGAAGCCGGCGGCGTCGGCACACGGCTTCCAGTCGAGCGCGGGCGTGGCGGCCCGGGCGGGGGAGGCGACCACGGCGGTGACGGCGAGCAGCGCGACGACGAGGTACGCACGTCGGGCGCGTCGCGGGGCTTGCGTCATGGACCCCTCCATGGATCTGGGCGCCCTGACCATCCGTGAGCGCCATGCCGTTGTCTGTGGTGTATGCCTACCAGCGGGCGGAGCGCGCGGCAAGCGCGGCCAGGCGCTCGCGCAGCCGGTGCACGTCGGCGCGCCGGCCCGTGTAGAGCTCGGCGCGGTGGCGCAGGTCCAGCCGCGTGCGCCGCACGACGTCGGCCATGAAGGCGTCGCAGGTGACCAGCTGGCAGCGGGGAAGAGCGACGGCCAGCGCGCGCAGGTCGGCGGCGTCGCTCGCGCGTGCGTGGCGCTCGGGGTGCTCGGCGGCGATGGTCGCGGCCAGCCGGCGCGCGATCGCGCGCCCCGCGGCGTCGGGCTCGTCGGGCAGGCGCAGCCCGCCGGAGAGCTCCCCGAGCAGCTCGAGCAAGCCGAGGTCCGGGCGGGGCGCCGACTCGGCGTGGTGGACGGCCGACTCGGGCACGGCGACCGCGCCGGCGGCCACCGCCGCCCGCAGGACGGGCTCGAGCTCGCGGAAGCCCGGCTTGCCCTTGGCGATCCCGCTCAGGTAGTTCTGGTCGAGGTAGAGCAGCGCCCTCACGCGTCGAGGCTAGATCGCCGGTTAGCCTCGCGGGCATGAACGCGGATCTCTCAGGACAGGTCGTCGCCATCACCGGCGCGTCGTCGGGCATCGGCGAGGCGACGGCGCTCGCCTGCGCACGCGCCGGCGCCGCGGTGGCGCTGACGGCGCGACGCGGCGATCGCATCGACGCGCTCGCCCGGCACATCGCGGACGAGGGCGGGCAGGCGGTCGGGCTGACCGCCGACGTGGGGGAGGAGGAGCAGGCGCGCGCGTTCGTCGAGCAGGCCCACGAGCGCCTCGGACGGCTCGACGTGCTGGTCAACAACGCCGGCGTGATGCTCCTCGGCCCGATCCGCGACGCGCCGACCGACGAGTGGCGCCGGATGATCCACGTCAACGTCTTCGGCGTCCTGTACTGCACGCACGCCGCGCTGCCGATCATGCAGGCCCAGGGCTCCGGGCACGTCGTCAACGTCAGCTCGGTGGCGGGGCGGGTCGCGCGGGCGGGGTCGGGCGTCTACAACCTGACCAAGTGGGGCGTCGGGGCGTTCTCGGAGGCGCTGCGCCAGGAGACCGCGGAGTCGGGGATCCGCGTGACGCTCATCGAGCCCGGGGCGGTCGCGACCGAGCTGGCCGGCCACAACCGGCCGGAGGTCCTCGAGCAGATGCGCAGGCGCTTCGCCGGCGTGACGCCGCTGGCCGCGGAGGACATCGCGAGCGCCGTGCTCTACGCGATCACCCAGCCGCCCAACGTCAGCGTCAACGAGGTGCTCGTCCGGCCGGCGGCACAGGTCGGCTAGCGGGCGATGGCACGGCGCCTGCCGCCGCGGCCGGTGGCCCGGGCCGGCCTGCGCGTGCGCGGCGTCCTGCTGCGCGCCGCCGACGCGCTGCTGCCCTCCGACGTCGCCCTCATCGATCAGTCGTGGGCCTTCTACCGGTCGCTGCTGCTCGGCGTCGTGGCCGAGCTGGGCGTGCCCGACCAGCTCGCGGCCGGACCACGAAGCGCCGCGCAGATCGCCGCCGCGCTGGACCTCGACGCCGACTACCTGCACCGCGCACTGCGGGTCCTCGCCGTCCACGGCGTGGTCCGGCTCGACCGCGCCGGGCGCTTCCGCCTGACGCGCGTCGGGCGGCATCTGACCTCGGCCGACGCGCGCTCGCTGCGCCCGTGGGTGCGCTATCTGAACCTGCCCTCGACGCAGTCCGCCTGCGCGGCGCTGACCGACGCGCTGCGCACCGGCGAGCCGCCGTTTCCCGCCGTGCACGGGCGGTCGGTCTGGGACCACTTCGCCGCGCACCCCGACGAGGAGCGGCTCTTCGCCGCCGCCATGCGCCAGCTGACGCGGATCGAGCTGTCCTCGATCGTGGGCGGCTACCCGTGGCCGCAGCGCGGGACGGTCTGCGACGTCGCCGGCGGGGTCGGCACCGTCCTGGTCGGGATCCTGCGCGCGCGCCCGCGGCTGCAGGGCAAGCTCGTCGACGCGCCCGGCGTGCTGCGCGAGGCCGAGGATCACCTCGTTCGCGCGGGCGTGCGCGCCCGCGTCGAGCTGGAGCCGGGCGACATCTTCGAGCGCGTCGAGGCCGCCGCGGACGTCTACGTCCTCAAGGACGTCCTGCACGACTGGGACGACGCGCGAAGCGCGCGGATCCTCGCGACCGTGCGTGCTGCGATGAGACCGGGGGCGCGCGTGGTGCTCGTCGAGCGCCTCCAGGAGCGCAACGAGCCCGACCCCGTCGCCTCGGTCGTCGACGTCCACATGCTCACCCAGTGCGACGGCGGGCGCCAGCGCTCGGTCGGCGAGCTGCGCGAGCTGCTGCGCGGGGCCGGCCTCGAGCCCGGCGCCGCGTATCTCAGCGCCGGCCCGGCGCTCGTCGAGGGCGTCGCTACGCGATGATCTCGTCGAGCGTGTCGATCGGCTCGTCGCCGGCGGCGAGCAGGAAGCGGTCGAGCTCGTGGGCGACCGCCTCCTGGACGGTGGCGTCGAACGCCTCCGGGCGGGCGAACGCCACCTGCGCGAAGCGCTCGTGCACGCGAGCGAGCACGGCGGCGCGGTCGGCGGCGCCCTCCTTCAGGCTGCGCGCCGCCTCAAGGACGATGGACATCATCTCGTGGTTGCCCGAGGGGGAGAGCATCGCGTAGTCGCTGGCTACGTAGCGCGGCCACGCCGGCGCGGCGATCGTCGGCCACGAGGCCGCGGTGCTCGGGGCGGCCACGGTCGGGCGGGCCGGACGCGCGCTCGCGCCGGCGACCAGCGCCGCGGCCATGGCGGCCGACGCCGCCAGCGTGGAGGCTCGTCCGAGCGTGAGGCCCGTCATCAGCCCGGTTATCGGCAAGATGCGGCCGATGGACCAGCCCAACATCCATCGCCCGCATTTCGACGAGCCGCGCGACTGGGAGGGCTTCCGCGCCCGGCGCGCGCGGCTGGGCCGCCAGCTCGGTACCCAGCGGCTCGGCGTGAGCCTGTGGGAGCTCGATCCGGGGCAGACCGCCTACCCCTACCACGTCCACCTGGCCGAGGAGGAGCTGCTCGTCATCCTCGACGGGCGCCCCTCGCTGCGCACGCCCGGCGGCTGGCGCGAGCTCGAGCCCGGCGACGTCCTGTCGTTCCCCGCCGGCGAGCAGGGCGCCCACCAGCTGGCCAACCGCTCGGACGCCGTCGTGCGCTTCCTCGCGGTCAGCACGCAGTTCGGCCCCGACGTCGTGCTCCAGCCCGACTCCGGGAAGGTCGGCGCGTTCGAGCGGCTGCCCGAGGGCGGCGGGCTGCGCAAGTGGTTCCGCGACGTCGACGAGGTCGGCTACCTCGACGGTGAGCGCCCACCGGGCTGAGCCATCTACGCGCGCGCGATCTGGGGCTCGCCAGCGACGCGTTCGCCGTGTAGCGGTCAGCTCTCGCGCAGCGTGCGGGCCGTCGGCGAGCGCGGCACGTCGCGCTGGTCGCGCAGCGTGCCCAGGACGCGGTCGCTGACCGTGTTCGTGATGCCGTGCCAGTAGTGCTCGTTCTTGAAGTGGTGCAGGCGGTGGTTGCGCCAGATCGAGCGGTAGTAGCGCGAGTGCGGGCGGTGGGCGGTGTGGATGAGGAAGTGCGTCCACTCGTAGGCGCCAACGAGGACGTAGGCGGTGAGGACCGCGGTGACGACCGGGCCGAGCGGCAGCACGACGGCGAGCGGCGCAGCGCTGATCGGGACGGCGAGGAACAGGATGGCCAGCGCCTCGCGCGGCGAGAAGTTGACGAGGTCGAGGCGCTCGGGGTGCTCGTGGTGCTCGCGGTGCGCGGCCGCCGTGGGCAGCTCGACGAGGCGCCCGCGCCAGCGAAACGGCTTGAGGTGCAGCAGGTGGACGTGGATCGCCCACTCGCCGAACGGATAGACGAGCGCCATGAACGCCGCGGCGACGAGGTCGCGCCAGCCCAGGCCGCCGATCACCACGCGCGCCGCCAGCGCGCCGGCGATCGCCGCGGCGATCACCCACGGGGCGCGCTTGGCGCGGAACTCGCGCCAAGCGGCGCCGATCGTCTTGACCTCCGAGCCGGTCCACGCCGACATCTCGTGGCCGACGATACTGCGCGCCCGGCGCCGCGCGGTAGCGTGGCGGCGGTGAGCCACCAGATGACACCCGAGGGCTACGAGGCCCTCAAGGCCGAGCTCGCCGAGCTCGAGGGCCCCGCCCGCCGCGAGATCGCCGAGCGCATCAAGACGGCGCGTGAATGGGGCGACCTCAAGGAGAACTCCGAGTACCACGACGCCAAGAACGACCAGGCGTTCCTGGAGACGAAGATCAAGCGGCTCGCGGAGCGATTGCGCAACGCCGAGGTCGTCGAGCGCGGCGCGGGCGACGGCGCCGTCCAGGTCGGCTCGCGCGTCGAGCTGCGCGACGAGGCATCGGGGCGGACCGTCAGCTACGAGCTCGTCGGCGCCACCGAGGCCGACCTCGCCGCCGGGCGCCTGTCGGTCGCCTCGCCGCTCGCCCAGGCGGTGCTCGGGCGCCGCGAGGGCGACGTCGTCGTCGTGAGCGCGCCGCGCGGCGAGATGCGCTACACCGTCGTCGCCGTCGCATGACGCCACCCAACGATCTCTCTGCCGCCGAGATCCGCGTGCTGGGCTGCCTGCTCGAGAAGCAGCGCACGACGCCCGACGCCTACCCGCTGAGCCTCAACGCGCTGCGCCTGGCGTGCAACCAGAGCACCAACCGCGACCCGGTCGTCGACTACGACGAGGCGACGATCCGCGACGCGCTGACCCGCCTCGGCCGCCGGCGCTGGACGCGCCTGACGAGCAGCGCGGGCAGCCGCGCGGCCAAGTTCCGCCACCTGCTCGACGAGGCGCTGCCGCTCTCGCCCGCCGACCGGGCGGTCCTCACCGTGCTCATGCTCCGCGGCCCGCAGACGCCCGGCGAGCTCAAGCAGCGCACGGATCGGCTGCACCCGTTCGCCGACCTCGACGCGATCCACGCATCGCTCGACTCGCTGATCGCGCAGCACCTCGTGGTGCGCCTGCCCCGGCGGCCGGGACAGAAGGAGGAGCGCTACGCGCAGCTGCTCGGCGGCGAGGTGCACGAGGGCGACGGCGGGACGGCCGGGCCCGCCGTGACCGCACCGGCGGCGCAGGCCCCGCCGCCCCCGGCGCCGCCGGCGCCGCCGGCGCCGGACGACGACCGGATCGGCCGGCTCGAGCGCGAGGTCGCCGCCCTGCGCGACGAGCTCGAGCGCCTGCGCGCGCGCCTGCCCGCCTAATCGCGCAGGCGAGCGCGAGGACGCCGCTCGCCGGGCTTCAGGCAGCCGCCGCGGCCGTTGGAGCCAAACGCGCAGAAGTGGTTGACGATCTCGCAGCCGCGCAGGCGGTAGGCGCCGTTCATGCGCACGCGCACCGTGTCCCTGCCGGGACCGCAGTCGATCACGCCGTGGCCGTAGAAGGCCCAGATGTAGTCGCGTCCGGGCCCGCCGAGGACGGTGTTGCGCCCGTGGCTCGGATACAGCCAGTCGTTGCCCGCGCCGCCGCTCAGGACGTCGACCTGGCGGGTGGTGTTGGCGTGCGGGTCCCAGTCGCCCCAGAGGATGTCGTTGCCCGACTGCCCGACGACGACGTCGGAGCCGTGGTGGCCGAGCAGCTCGTCGTTGTCGGCGCCGCCGACCTTGCGGTGGTTCGCGGCGTCGAGGACCTTCCACAGCACCCCGGTGACCGCCGGCCACCCCTTGTGGCTGACCTTCTCGCCGCCGCCGGCGGTCCGGCGGCCGTTGCCGGGGCCGCACTGCTCGCCCGACTTCGCGGCGCCGCAGATGCGGGCCGGGTCGCCGCCGGCGGTCAGGCCGGGGGAGGCGGTGGCGAGGCCGGTCGCCAGGAGGAGGGGGAGGAGGATCGCGGCCGCGCGGGCGCGGCGGCCGGTGAGGGCGCTGGAGGGGGACATGCCCCCTTGTCTCGGTTTTTCGGTGCATGCCCTTGAGCGCCCCGGGCGTAGG
>DASXRF010000177.1:0-5922 GCA_036506755.1 Solirubrobacteraceae bacterium
GACATCGAGAACATGACCATGAACAGCGCCATGAGCAGCGTGATCATGTCGGCGTACGTGAGCAGCCAGCGCTCGTCGGCGTGCTCCTCCTCGTGGGCGCGCGACCGGCGGCGTCGTCCGGCCATCGCCTACGCAGCCATCTGCGCGTCGGGGACCGCGCGCAGGTTGGGCCCGGAGGCCGCCTCGCGGGCCGCCTCGCGCTCCTCGGGGGGCACGAACGACAGCAGCTTCTCGGTGACGATCCGCGGGTTGTCGCCCGCCTGGATGGCGAGGATGCCCTCGAGCACCATCGCGCGCGCGTCGATCTCGGCGGCGCTCAGCGCCTTGAGCCGGTACGCGACGGGGTAGTAGAGGACGTTCGCCGAGCCGACGCCGATGAGCGTGGCGATGAACGCGCTCGAGATCGCCGGGCCGAGCGTCTCGGGGTGCGACAGGTTCTCGAGCACGTGCACGAGGCCCATCACCGTGCCGATGATGCCCATGGTGGGCGCGAACCCGCCGGCCTTCTCGAACGGCTGGGCGCCGTGCTTGTGGCGGGCGGCCATGCCCTCGATCTCGGCCTCGAGGATCTCGCGGACGAGGTCGGGGTCCGTGCCGTCGACCACGAGCTGCAGGCCCTTCTTGAGGTACTCGTCATCGATGCTCTCGAGCTCCTCCTCGAGCGCGAGCAGGCCGTCGCGGCGGGCGCGGTCCGCGTAGCGGACCAGCTCGACGACGGTGCCGCCAAGCTCGGGCTGCTCGGCGGCCATGACCTTCTTGTAGAGGGCCGGGAGCGCCTTCATCGACTCCAGGCCGCACGAGGCCAGGCAGACGCCGAAGGTTCCGCCGATCACGATCAGCATCGCGGAGATGTTCATGAAGGCGACCGGGGAGGTCCCCTCCATGAACGCTCCGCCGAGCAGCCCGACGGCGGCGACGGCGATTCCTATGGCGGTGGCGGCCTTCATCGACGTTCAGAACGGTGATCGGCGGACGCGAGCCGATCTTCACCGCGCCGGCGCGCCGTTGGACGTGTTGGTCCGGTGGAACGCGCCGGCCAGGATGCCGGCGCGCCACTCCCGCACAGCGGCCACGACCGCCTCGACGCTCTCGGTCACGACGACGCGCGTCCCCGTGGTCAGCGCGATCGTCGTGTCCGGGTTGGCCTCGACCGTCACGATCAGGTCGGGGTTGAGGGTGAACGGCGCCGGACCGGCGCCGAGGCGGTGCAGCTGGATCATGGCCTCGGTCAGCTCCTAGTCAGGCCTAGCGGTGCATGTTGACCAGGTCCTGGAGCATCTCGTCGGCGGACGAGATGATCCGGGAGTTGGCCTGGAAGCCGCGCTGGGCGGTGATGAGGTTGGTGAACTCGCTGGCCAGGTCGACGTTGGACATCTCCAGCGCGCCGGCGCTCGTCTGGCCGAACACGCCGTTCTGGCCGGGCGTGCCGACGACCTCGGGGCCCGCGTTCTGGCCCGCGCGCCAGCGGTTGCCCGTCGCGCGCTCCAGGCCGTTCTCGTTGGGGAACTTGGCCAGCGAGATGAAGCCGGCGATCGCGCGGCCGGCGCTGATCGGCGGCAGCGCGGCGGGCTGCGTGTAGCCGGCCGGCGGCACGAAGCTCACCGCGCCGTCCTGGCCGATCGCGACGTCGGTCGCGCCCGACGGGATGTTGATGTAGCAGTCCTGCGTGCCCGCCGCCTGCGTGCGGCCGATGACGTAGTCGCCGGTCGACGTGACCAGGTAGCCCTGGTCGTTGCGGGTGAAGTTGCCGGCGCGCGTGTAGACCGTCACCCCCCCGGCGGGGACGCCCGCCGTCGGCGTGCCCGGCGTCGGGGTGCCCGCGCCGGTGCGGAACCAGCCGTCGCCCTGGATGGCGACGTCGAGCGCGTTGCCCGTCGCCTGGACGGCGCCGCTGCTCATCAGGTTGTCGATCGTGCCCAGGCCGACGCCGAGGCCGATCTGGGCCGCATTCGCGCCGCCGTAGCCGGCGCCCGAGGCCGAGCTCGTGCGCATCAGCTGCTGGAGCTGGTCCTTGAACGTGGTCCGCGAGCCCTTGAAGCCCACGGTGTTGACGTTGGCCAGGTCGTTGGCCGCGACGTCGAGCATGACCTGCTGGGTCTTCAGGCCGGAAACGGCGCTGAACATGCCGCGCATCATCTGCGCATCACCTTCCTTGGGGGTTCCCCGACTTCCTCGAAGGAGGTCCGGTCGGGATTCAGCCGATGACGGCCGAGTCGATGTTGGTGAACACGTGCTCGCGCATGTTCTGCGCGTCCACCGCCGTGATGACGGTGCGGTTGCGGACGGAGACCACGAAGGCGGTGCCGTCCAGGAGGACCACGGACTCGCGCGCGCCCTTGGCGGCCGCGCGCTGCACGGCGCCGTCGAGGCGGTCGAGGGTCTGCGGCGAGGTGTCGATGCCGCGGCGCTGCACGCGCTCGAGCGCGTGGCCCGAGAACTGCACGCCGCTCGTGCGCTGCTTGAGCAGCTCGGCGAACGAGGCGCCCTTCGGCGCCGCGGTCGGGCGCGCGGCCGCGGGGGCCGTCGCGCCGACGGGCGGGACGAGGGCCGGGTTGTGGACCGGCACGCTCATGAGACGTCCACGAGGCTGTCGGGCGCGATCCCCGAATGCCCGCCGATCGTGAGCGTCGGCCCGTCCGAGCCGACGTCGACGCGCTCGACCTTGCCCTGCACGGTCGAGCCGTCCTGCACGTAGGAGACCGTGCGGCCGAGCAGGCCGACAGCCTCCGTCATGGCGGCCGACCGCGCGCCCTGCGTGGTCGACTTGGTCAGGTTGGTCAGCTGCTCGACGGTCGAGAACTGGGCCATCTGGGCCGTCCACTGCGAGCTGTCGGCGGGCGCCGTCGGGTCCTGGTGGCGGAGCTGCTCGACGAGGAGCTTCAGGAACGTGTCCTTGTCCATCCTCGAGCTCGAGGACTTCGCCGCGGTCGTCGCGCCGGTCGTCATGGAGGTGATCGCGTTGATCTGGGCCATGGCGTCAGGCGCGCACGTCGACGAGCGCCCCGGCGGGGAGCTCGACCGTCCGAGTCGCGGTCATCGGGGTGGTCAGGACGTCGTCGTCGTTCTCGGCCTCGCGGTCGCCGCCGCCGGCGAAGGCGAACGCGCCGGCGCGCTGCCGGGCACGGCTGTCGTCACGCGACGCGCCGGCCTCGGCGTCGGGCGCGAGCCCGAAGTCCAGGCCCCGCAGGTCGATCCCGCGGTCCTCCAGCGCGCGCTGCAGGTCGGCCGCGGCCCGCTGCAGGAGCGGCAGGGCGTCGGCATTGTCGGCGGCGATGTGGGCCCGCAGGCCGTTGTGGGTGACGTGCAGCTGGATCGTCACGCCGCCGAGCTCGGCGGGGTGCAGCTGCAGCCGCGCGTGCGCGGCGCCCCGGGCGTGGGCCACGTGGACCATCGCCTGGATGCGCTCGACGGCGTGCGCGGTGTTCAGCGGCGCCGGCGGGGCCGGCGCGTGCGCGGGGGCCGCCCGGTGCGCCGGAGCGGCGGCCGGAGTGGCGGCGGGGTTCGCCGGCGCCGGCTGCGCGGACGCGGCGGGCGCGTCGTCGGTGGCGGCCGTGGCGGCGGCCGGCTGGGCGCTCGCCTCGGTGCCCGGCTGGGCGATCGCGGCGGGCTGGCCCGTGGCCGTCGGCGCCGCGGACGGCTGGGCGGCGGCGGCCTGGGCCGGCGCCGGCGCCGTCTGGTCGGCGGGCGCGGTGGCGACCGGGGCCGGGAGCGAGGGGCCGGTGGCGGGGGTGGCGGCGCCGGTCGGCGCGACCGTGCGGTCGGCGCTCGCGGCGGGCGCCGCGGGGGCGGCGTCGGCGAGGGCCGGGGTCGCGGCGGTCGCCGTCGCGACGTCGGTCGCCGGGGCGGTGATCGCCGTGGCGGCCGTCGTCGTCGCAGCGGGCGCGGGGGCGGCCGGCGCGTTCGCGACGGCGGTCTCCTCCACCGGAGCGGCGGTGAGCTGGGCGACGGCGATCGCCGGTGCCGCAGTCGCGGTCGCGTTCGCCGCGGCGGGCTCGGCCGTGGCCGCCGTGGCGGCGACGGTTGCGGCCGGGACGACCGGCGTCAGCGCCACGGCCAAGGCCTGCACGGCGCCTGGCAGCTCGGTGCACGGGTCCTGCGGAGTGGCGTCCTGGCCCGTCGTGGCCGGGTCGTCGCTGTCGGGGCCCTTCGGCGTGTCGTCGCCTCCGGAGCGGCCCTCCGCCTTGGCGGTCCGGGCCTGATGATCCTTGAGGACCTCCTTGAACGGGGGTCCCTCGGTCTCCCTGCCCGGCGGGGCAGAGGCCGAGTCGGGCGGGCCGAGCGGCGCGGGAGGCGCCGTCGGCACGCTGAGCATGGCTGGCATCAGCTTCCGATCGGGGTTGCGGTGGACGGGAGCGTCCCGCGGTACTCGCGGGCGTAACCGAGGACCCGCTGCACATAGGCCTGGGTCTCGGCGTACGGGGGGACGCCGCCGAAGCGCTGCACCGCGCCCGGGCCGGCGTTGTAGGCGGCGAGGGCCTTGGCCTCGTCGCCGCCGAAGCGGTCGAGCTGCGCGCGCAGGTAGCGGGCGCCGCCCTCGATCGCCTGGGCGGGATCGGTCGGGTCGGCGACGCCGAGGCCGGCGGCCGTGGCCGGCATGAGCTGCGTCAGGCCGACGGCGCCGGCGCCGCTGCGCGCGGCGGGATCGAAGTTGGACTCCTGGCGGATGAGGCCCTTGAGCAGCGCCGGGTCGACGCCGTTGCGCTGCGCGGCCTCGGCGATCAGCCCGTCATAGGGCGTGCTGCTCGCGGGGGCGCTCGCGGCGGTGGCGACCGGGGCGGCGGCCGTTGCGGTCGCGCTCTGCAGCTTGGCCGCGAAGGTGGTCGCCGGCGGCGTGGCGCCGCCGGTGCTCGGGCCCTGCCCGCGCAGCGCGCCGATCATCGCCTGGATCTCGCCGATGCGGGCGTCGGCGGCCTCGGCGCTCATCGGCCTCCCGCCTGGCGCTGGTGCATGGTCAGGGCGATCTCGTCGAGCTCGGCGCCCTCGCGGCGGGCGAGCTGCGCGCGGTGCTCGGCGGCCTGGCGCTCCTTGAGCCGCTCGAGGATCTCGCGCTCGCGGCTGGCGTCGCCCAGCGCGGCGCGGCGGGCGTCGACCTCGGCGTCGAACCGGTCGAGGGAGAGCGCCGCGTCCTCGTGGCCGCGGCGCAGCGCCTGGACCCAGCGCTCGTGCGCGAGCAGGTCGCCGGCGGTGATTCGAGCGCCTTCGTGCGGAGAGCCGGCCGCCGCGGCCGCGGCGAGCGCGTCGCTGGCGGCGGCGAGCAGGGCGGCGCCCTTCACGCGCTGGTGCAGCGACGCGGCGAGCTCCTCCTTGGCCCGGGACTCGACGTGCTCGCGAAGCTCGCGGACACGCTCGAGTCCGAAGGTGAACGTCTGGCGCACGCTCCGGTGGTCGGATGGGGGGCGGGTGCGTTGATGCGCGGTGGACGGCTGTTTGGGCGTGTGGTCCGGCGCGGGACGATGCAGCGCATGGAAGACCTCCCGGACTGGGCCCAGAACCTGCTCGAGACCGCCCGCGTCGCGCACCTCGGCCTCACGGACGACGCCGGGCGCCCTCGCGTCCTGCCGATCACGTTCGCGCTGACCCGCACGGCGATCGCGTCGGTCGTCGACGACAAGCCCAAGCGCCGGCCCGGGGCCGAGCTGGCGCGCGTGCGGTGGCTGCGCGCGCGCCCGGCGGCCGCGTTCACCGTCGACCGCTACGCCGACGACTGGAGCGAGCTGGCCTGGGTGCAGGTGCTCGGCGAGGTCGCGCTCGCCGAGCCCGCCGACCATCCCGACGCGCTCGACGCGCTGCGCCGCAAGTACGAGCCGTACCGCGAGCGAGCTCCTCGCGGGCCGCTCCTCCTGCTGCGCCCGGAGCGCGCGATCCACTGGCGGGCGGGCACCTAGGCGCTCGGGAGGGTCGACCGACGGGGGCGGCCCCCGG
>DASXRF010000178.1:0-1970 GCA_036506755.1 Solirubrobacteraceae bacterium
AGCGGTTCATCGAGTGGGGGCTGCCGGCCGAGAAGGTCATGCTCGAGGAGTACGGCCGCACCGCGACGGCGGGCCCCGTGCCGCCGGAGGACCGCCCCCGCCGCGACCGGCTCGCCTTCTTCGGGCAGCTGAGCCCCTACAAGGGCGTCGACGTCCTGCTCGAGGCGATGCGCGAGCTCGGCCGCGAGCGGCGCCGCGGCGGCGCCGGCGGACCCCGCCTGCGCGTGCACGGCGCGAACCTCGACCTGCAGGAGCACGCGTTCCAGGAGAGGTTCCACCGCCTGCTCGACGAGACGCGCGACGCGGTGACGTACGCCGGCGAGTACACGCACGCCCAGCAGAGCGGCCTGATGGCGGCGGCGGACTGGGTGATCGTGCCGTCGATCTGGTGGGAGAACTCGCCGCTGGTCATCCAGGAGGCCTTCATGCACGGCAAGCCCGTCATCTGCAGCGACATCGGCGGCATGGCGGAGAAGGTCGCCGACGGCGTCAACGGGCTGCACTTCCGCGTCGGCGATCCGGTGAGCCTCGCCCGCGTGATCGAGCGGGCGGTCGAGTCGCCGGCACTGTGGGACGCCCTGCGCGCCGGCATCCCCGCCGTCCACGGGATGGCCGACCACGTCCCCGTCATCGAGGACGCCTACGAGCGCCTGCTCGCGCAGCGCGCCGCCGCCTGGGAGGTGGAAGCCCTGTGAGCGGTGTGACCGCTTCATCCGTGTCCGCCGCGGCGTGGCTGTCGGACGAGGTCCTCGTCGTCGTCGACGCCGGCGGCGCCGTCACCGCGCGCTGGTCGGAGGCCGACGTCGACGAGAGCGTGCTGGTCGATCTGCGCGCCTTGCTGCGCGAGCACGTCGCCGCAGGGGCGGCCCCCGCGCGCACCGCGCTGCTGAAGTCGCTGACCGCGCTCATGGCCGCCGGGTCGGCGTCCGAGTCCCTCCCGCAGGGCCTGCACGTCGCGCGAGAGATCCTGCGCGAGCGGCTGCCGCTCGCGGTCGTCGACGCCGGCGCCGCGCAGCTCTTGCACGTCGAGCGGCTGCACCGCCTCAGCGATCGGAGCTACATCGTGCAGGGCTGGTGCGCCGCCGAGGTCGCGAGCCTGGCCGCGGTCGCTCCGGAGGGCATGCGGGCCGAGCTGGCCGCGCGCATGTTCCGCTACCCGCGGCCCGACGTCGAGGAGTTCCTCGGCGCCGATCGCCCACCGCGCGCGCCCTCGCCGTTCGGGTTCGTCGCGTACTTCGCGCTCGAGGCCCCGAGCCGGCTGCGCGACGGCTGGGTGCTCGAGCTGCGCGACGCAGCGGGACGCGGCGTCGAGACGGGCCCGCTGCCGGCCGAGCGCGACCCCGCCGTCGTCCGCGACGCGCTGCTGCGAGACCTGAGCATCGCCCGCCGGCGCAACGAGGTCCTGCTCGACGAGCACGTGCGCCCAGCGCTCGGCGAGCTGCACGCCCGGCGCGTCGAGCGCGTCGGGATCCGCGACGTCGACGACTTCGGCGCCCCGCCGGGCGACCCGGCGCTCTCGCTCGTCGTCCCGCTGTACGGCCGGATCGACCTGCTCGAGCACCAGCTCGTGCACTTCGCCGACGATCCCGAGCTGGCGGGATGCGAGCTGATCTACGTGCTCGACTCGCCCGAGCTCGCCGAGGAGCTGTACGCCTTCGCCGCCCAGCTCCACGCGCTCTACCGGCTGCCGTTCCGCGTCGTGACGCTCAGCGAGAACGGCGGCTTCTCCGTGGCGACGAACCTCGGCGCGTCGGTGGCCCGGGGCGAGCGGCTGCTGCTCGTGAACTCCGACGTCATCCCGGCGGCGCCGGGGTGGACCGCCCGGATGCTCGAGTTCTACGAGCTGACGCCGCAGATCGGCGCCCTGGCGCCGAAGCTCGTCTACGAGGACGACGCGATCCAGCACGCCGGCATCTACTTCGAGCGGCGCCCGGGCGGCGCGGAGTGGTGGAACGAGCACTTCTACAAGG
>DASXRF010000179.1:0-3353 GCA_036506755.1 Solirubrobacteraceae bacterium
GGAGGTCGGGCTTCCCATCACCGTCGGCGTCGCGCGGACCAAGTTCCTCGCCAAGGTCGCCAGCGGCGTGGCCAAGCCCGACGGCCTGCTCGTGGTGGCACCCGACCGCGAGCTCGCCTTCCTGCATCCGCTCCCGGTCGAGCGGCTGTGGGGCGTCGGCGCGGTGACGGCGACCAAGCTGCGCGAACGCGGCATCAGGACGGTCGGCGAGGTCGCGCGGCTGCCCGAGGTCGCGCTGGTCTCGATGCTCGGGCGGGCGGTCGGCCGGCACCTGCACGCCCTCGCCCACAACCGCGATCCCCGGCGGGTGCGCGTCGGCCGGCGGCGCCGGTCGATGGGCGCGCAGCGCGCGCTCGGGCGCTCGCCCAAGACATGGCAGGCCCTCGACGCCGCCCTGCTCGGTCTGGTCGACCGCCTGGCCCGCCGGCTGCGGGCGGCCGGGCGCGTCTGTCGCACGGTGGTGCTCCGGCTGCGCTTCGACGACTTCTCGCGAGCGACCCGGTCGCACACGCTCCGCGAGGCGACCGCGCAGACCGAGACGATCCTCGCCACGGCGCGCGGGCTGCTCGCCGCCGCCATGCCGCTGATCGAGTGCCAGGGCATCACGCTCATCGGCGTCGCGCTCGGCAACCTGCACGACGACGGCGCGATCCAGCTCGCCCTCCCGTTCGAGCGCCGGCGGGCGAGCGCGCTCGACGCCGCGCTCGACGACGTCCGCACCCGCTACGGGTCCGGCGCGATCACGCGCGCCGTGCTCCTCGGCCGCGACCCGGGCGTGACCGTGCCTCTCCTCCCCGACTGACCGCCGGCATGCGACGCTACGAGCATGAACGCCCTTCCTCCCGGGCCCGCCGACCCGCCGGTGATCCAGACGCTGCGCTGGCTGCTGCGCCCCATCTCGTTCCTGGAGTCCTGCCGGCGGCGCTTCGGCGACACGTTCAGCGTGCGATTCCTCGGCTTTCAGACCCCGCTGGTGCTGATCTCCGATCCGGAGGCGATCCAGACGCTGTACACCGCGCGCGAGCACGGCCTGCCGACTGGGCGGACGCTGGCGCTGGAGCCGATCATGGGGAAGCGCTCGGTCCTGCTGCTCGAGGGGCGCGAGCACCTCGCGCGCCGCCGGCTGATGCTGCCGCCGTTCCACGGCGAGCGCATGCGGGCGTACGAGTCGATCGTCGCGGAGGTCGTCGCGCGCGACGTCGAGACCTGGCCGGCGGGCCAGCCGTTCGCCCTCCACCCGCACATGCAGGGCGTCACGCTGGAGGTGATCCTGCGCGCGGTGTTCGGCGTCACGGACGAGGACCGGCGCCGGCAGCTGACCGAGCGCCTCGGGCGCCTCCTGGCCGACTCGGCGTCGGCCGGCGTGCAGTTCGGCGTGCTCCTGGCGCGGCGGCTCGGAAGCCCGGGCCCGCTCGAGCGGCTGCGCGCGCTGACCGGCGAGATCGACGCCCTGCTCGCCGCGGAGATCGCCGAGCGCCGCGCCGACCCGCGCGAGGACATCCTCTCGCTGCTGGTCACCGCCCGCTTCGAGGACGGCGAGCCCATGGACGACGCGGAGATCCGCGACCAGCTGATGACGCTCCTGCTCGCCGGGCACGAGACGACCGCGACCGGGCTGGCCTGGACGTTCGATCTGCTGCTGCGGCACCCGAGCGTGCTCGAGCGCCTGGTCGCCGAGATCGACGCGGGCGCCGACGCGTACGTGCGCGCCGTCGTCTCGGAGTCCCTGCGGCTGCGGCCGGTCGTCCCGCTGGCGGGCCGGCGCCTCGCCTCGGAGCTGCGGGTCGACGGGCGGGTGCTGGCGCCCGGCACGGACGTCTCGCCCGCCATCTGGCTGGCCCACACGCGCCCCGATCGCTACCCCGAGCCCTACGCGTTCCGCCCGGAGCGCTTCCTCGAGAACGCGCCCTCGACCTACGCCTGGATCCCGTTCGGCGGCGGGGTGCGCCGCTGCCTCGGCGCGGCATTCGCGGAGATGGAGATGCGCATCGCGCTGCGCGAGATCCTCCGGCGCCGCGCGCTGCGGCCGGCCTCGCCGGCCGCCGAGCGCGTGGCGCGGCGCAACGTCACGTTCTCGCCGAGCAAGGGCACGCGGGTCGTCTCCGAGGCGCGCGCGCCGGCTCCGGTTCAGGCGGTGCGCGTCGGCGCGGAGGCGTGAGCGCGGTCTCGGCCGCGCTCAGGCCGCGCTCGGCCGCCAGACGCGGATGAGGTCGCGCATCGAGATGATCCCGGTGAGCTCGCCCTGCTCGACGACGACGAGGTGGCGAAAGCCCCCGCGCGCCATCGCGTCGGCGGCCTCCTCGAGCGACCATTCGCAGTCGGCGAACGCGGCCTCGGCGGTGAGGTGGTCCTTGACCTGCTCACCGTCTGGGTCGTCGCCGGCCGCGAGCGAGCGCACGAGATCGCGCTCGGTGATGATCCCCGGACCCGGCTGCTCGGGGTCGATGATCACCGCGGCGCCGACGTTGTGCTCGGTCAAGAACCGCGCCGCCTCCCGCAGGCTGCGCCCCGGCGTGATGGTGAGCACCCGGTCGGTCATCACGTCTCGCACCTTCACGCCCGCTCCTCTCTCCGTTCGCTTCGCAGGCCGAAGGGTAAGCACCCGGCATGCGTGAACTGCGGCCAGGACTCTTCCACTGGACGACGTTCCACGAGGGCATCGGGTTCCAGGTCAGCTCGTACTACGTCGAGCCCGCCGGCGCCCTGATCGACGCGCGCGTGCCCGACGAGGGGCTCGAGGGCGCGTTCGGCGGGCGCGCGACGCCGCAGCAGGCGATCGTGACCAGCGGCCTGCACATGCGCCACGCCGACCGCTTCGCCGAGGCCTACGGCTGCCGCGTGCGCGCGCCGGCCGAGGCGCGCGACCGGCTCGGCGACGACGCGAGCTTCGAGGCCTACGACGACGGCGACGAGGTCGCTCCCGGCATCACGGCGATCCAGATCGGCGCGCTGTGCCCCGACGAGTACGCGCTGCACATCGCGCACGGCACCGGCGCGATCAGCTTCGCCGACGGCCTGATCCGCTACGGCGACACGCTCGGCTTCGTGCCCGACAGCCTGCTCGGCGACGATCCGCAGGCCATCAAGGCCGGCCTGCGCGACGGCTTCCGCGGCCTCCTGGAGCGCGACTTCGACGACCTGCTGTTCGCCCACGGCGACCCCTTGATCGGGGGCGGCCGGGCGGCGCTGCGCGAGTTCCTGCGCTGAGCCTGGATCTCCGATAGATCGTGGATGCGAGGCGTCCGGAGGCCGAGTCAGACGGCTTCGGCCGCGCATCCTCAGGGTGACCCCTTAGGTTCGCGGCCGAAGCCGTATGACGACGGCATCCGGGCGTCTCGCGCCGCGAGAATCGG
>DASXRF010000180.1:0-7788 GCA_036506755.1 Solirubrobacteraceae bacterium
GGCCGCCTCGCCGTGCGCGTGCGCTGCGTCGCGCGCTGCCCCGGGACGCTGTCGCTCACGCGCGGCGGCGTGCGCCTGACTCGCGCCCCGCTGCGCGCCGCCGCCGGCCGTACGGCGCTTGTGCGGCTGCGGCTGGGCCCCCGCACGCTGCGCCGGCTGCGGGCCGCCCGGCGACTGGCCGTCGACGTGCGCGTCGCGCGCGGGCGACTGGTCCTCCTCGCGCCGCTGTAGCGTCCCGCGCGCCGTGAGCGATCACGTCCTTGTCGACCGCCTGCAGTTCACCCTCACGGTCACCTTCCACTACCTGTTCCCCATCCTCACGATGGGGCTGGCTCTGTTCATCGCCTACCTCAAGACGGTGAGCTACCTGGGGAGCGAGGACCGGCGGCTCGCCCTGCTGCGCAAGACGCCCGACGAGCGCGAGCGCTACGACTCGGCCGCGCGCTTCTGGGCGAAGATCTTCGCGGTCAACTTCGCCGTCGGCGTCGTGACCGGCATCCCGCTGGAGTTCCAGTTCGGCACCAACTGGGCGGCCTTCTCGAAGTTCGCCGGCGGCGTGATCGGCCAGACGCTGGCCATGGAGGGGGTCTTCGCCTTCTTCGCCGAGTCGGTGTTCCTCGGCATCTTCCTGGCCGGGCGCGACCGGGTCAGCCCGCGCGTCCACTGGATCAGCTCGCTGTTCATCTTCGCGGGCTCGTGGCTGTCCGGGCTGTTCATCCTCGCCACCAACGCGTGGATGCAGCACCCCGTCGCCTACGACCGCGCCGGCGACCGGCTGCAGCTCGACTCGCTGTGGGGGATGCTCACCAACCCCTGGCTCCCCTGGCAGTACGCCCACAACATGAGCGGCGCCGCGATCACCGGGGCGTTCGTCCTCGCGGCGATGGGCGCGTTCTTCCTGCTCTCGGACCGCCACCACGAGTTCGCCCGCATCTGCGTGCGGGTCGGCGTGGTCGGCGCGCTGATCTTCTCCGCCCTGCAGATCTTCCCGACCGGCGACCGCCAGGCCCACAACGTCTTTCAGCATCAGCCGGCGACGTTCGCCGCGATGGAGGGCATCTTCCCGACCGAGGAGGGCGCGCCGCTGGTCATCATCGGCAACCCGAACACCGAGCAGCGCAAGCTCGAGTCGACCGTCGCGCTGCCCGACTTCCTGTCGTTCCTGACGTCGCGCAACTGGACCGAGCGCGTGCAGGGGCTCAACGACATCCCGACCGACCGCTGGCCCGACTCGGTCCCGCTCGTCTACTACGCGTACCACATCATGGTCGGCCTCGGGACGATCCTGCTGGCCATCGCCGCGCTCGCGGTGTTCCTCCTCTGGCGCGGGCGCCTGTACACGACCAGGCCGATGCTGTGGGCGCTGATGCTCGCCTTCCCGTTCACCTACATCGCCAACATCGCCGGCTGGGCGACCGCCGAGACCGGCCGCCAGCCGTGGCTCGTCTACGGGCTCCAGCGCACCGCCGAGGGCGCGTCGCCGGCGAGCTCGGTGCCGGCCGGCACGGGCATCTTCACGCTGCTGGGCTTCGCCGGGCTGTACCTGTTCGTCGGGATCCTCTACCTGATGCTCCTCGTCCGGATCGTGGCGCGCGGGCCCGAGGACCTCGAGCCGCCGACCACGTCGACCGCCGTGGCGGCCGAAGCGGCCTGAGGCGATGGCGACCGCGTGGTTCTGCTTCCTGGCGGTGATGGTCACCGTCTACGTCGTGCTCGACGGCTTCGACCTCGGCGTCGGGGCGCTGCACCTCGTGCTCGCGCGCAACGACGAGGAGCGCGTCGAGGCCACCGAGGCGATCGGGCCGGTGTGGAACGGCAACGAGGTCTGGCTGCTGGCCAGCGGCGGCGTGCTCTTCATGGCCTTCCCCGCGGCGTACGCCGCGGCGTTCAGCGGGCTGTACTTCGGGCTGATCCTCGTGCTGTGGCTGCTCGTCGGCCGCGGCCTGGCGCTCGAGCTGCGCCACCAGATCGACAACCCGCTGTGGCGGTCGGCGTGCGACGCGGTGTTCTCGCTGTCGTCGGCGGCGCTCGCGCTCGTCTTCGGCGTGGCGCTGGGCAACGTCGTCCGCGGCGTGCCGCTCGGACCCGACGGCTACTTCCACCTTGGGCTCTTCGAGGTCCTCAACTGGTACGGGCTGCTCATCGGCGTCTTCGGGCTCGTCGTGCTGTGCGCCCACGGCGCGGGCTTCCTCGCGTTGCGCCGCGACGGCGAGCTCGTGGCGCGGGCGCGCACCTGGGCGCCGCGGCTGACCTGGGTGGCGGCGGCGCTGTTCGTCGCGCTCATCGGCCCGACGGCCGCGGTGCGCGAGAGCATGCTGACCAACCTGACCGACCACCCGTGGCGGCTCGTCTTCCCGCTGCTCGCCGTGGCGGCGCTCGTGGTGACGATCACCGCCCAGCGGCGCGGCCGCTGGGGTCGCGCCTTCGCGGGGTCGGCGCTGTTCATCGTCGGGCTGCTGACGACGATGGCCGCCGGCCTGTACCCCTTCGTCCTGCCCGCGCACGAGCACCGGCCGTTCGGCCTGACGGCGAGCGCCGCCGCCGCCGGCGACGACGCGCTGACCACCGCGCTGGTCTGGTGGCCGCTGGGCATGGCCCTGGCGGCGGTCTACTTCGTCTTCGCCTACCGGATGTTCTTCCGCACGGCGACGGTGCGGTCGACCTCGGCGGCGATCGACCAACCGCCCAGCGCCTGAGCGCCGCGGAACAGCTCGTCGACGACGCGCGTCGGGCCGGGCAGGCCGCGGCCGCCCGGCCGCCCGTCGCGCGCGTCGTGGAAGACGACGTGGCCGCCGGGCGTGACGTGGCGGTGCCACAGCTCCCAGTCCAGTCGCGTCGCCGCCTCGGCGTGGTCGCCGTCGACGAAGACGAGGTCGACCGGCGCGCTCCATCCCCGCGCCGCGTCCTCGCTGAGCGCGACGTGCCAGGTCACGCGCGGGCCGCCGCGCCGCGCGGCGCGGGCGACGACGCGGCGGCTCGCCCGCTCGGTGGCGCCCCAGCCGGCCGGCAGCGCGGTCGCGTGGTGGCCGAAGGGATCGACGAGGTGAAGCTCGGCGCCGCGGTCGAGAACCTGGCACAGGGCAGCCGCGGACGCACCCTCGTAGACGCCGATCTCGACGACGCGCCGCGCGCCGCGGGCGAGGCGCTGCAGCAGCGCGCGCTCCTCGGGCGAGTGCATCGTGCGCGGCGGGATGAGGCCCGTCCCGACGGCCAGCGCGCGCAGGCGCACGTCGTCGCGGACGCGGTCGGGCACGGCGCGGCGCAGCGCCTGGGGCAGGACGGCCATGCGGTCTAGGCTACGAGGCACGCATATGTGATTAACTGAAATAGGGGTCAGAACCCTTGGCCGAGGCGCTCGTCATCGTCGACTTTCAGAACGACTTCACGCCCGGCGGCGCGCTGGCCGTCCCGGACGGCGACGCGATCGCCGGGCGGGTGCGCGAGCTGGTCGACTCGGGGCGCTTCGACCTCGTCGTGGCCACGCGCGACTGGCATCCCGCCGACCACGGCTCGTTCGCCGCGCAGGGCGGCCCGTGGCCGCCGCACTGCGTGGCCGGCACGCCCGGCGCCGAGCTCCACGACGCGGTCCCGCGCGAGCGCGTCGACGTCATCGTCGACAAGGGGACTGACCCGGCGACCGAGGGGTACTCGGGCTTCGAGGGCACGGGCCTCGAGAAGCTGTTGCACGAGCGCGGGATCGACCGGGTCACGGTCGTCGGCCTGGCGACCGACTACTGCGTCCGCGCCACCGCGCTCGACGCGCTGCGCGAGGGGTTCGAGGTCGAGATCGACCGCGCGGGCGTGCGCGGCATCGACGCCCAGCCGGGCGACGTCGACCGCGCGCTCGCCGAGGTCGAGGCCGCCGGTGGCCGCGTGTCCTAGTGGACGGGTCCACTAGCCAGCGCTACTTGACCCGGCGGACGACGGCCCCGGCGCGCCCGGGCGCCTGCGCGCTCTCGGCCCATTCGGCACGCACGCGAATCGCCGCCTGGCGCGCCGCCAGGCGATAGGCGTCGTCGTCGCGGCGCCCGGCCACGTAGGCCATCCGGGCGACGACCGCCTCGCGGACGAACTGCGCGACGCTGACACCGCACTGCGCCGCCTCGGCCTGCATCTCCTCGAAGAGCTCAGGACCGAAGCGGACCACGGTCGCGCGCATGCGGCGACCGGTCCTCGCTGCCATGAACACGATGGTACCGGTCCGGGGGCTCTATGCGGGCGCCCCCCGACGCGGTACCGTCTTTTGCTCCAAACGGTTCAGCGGAGGACGAGGTATGGGCGGCGAGCTGCGCGAGCAGATCGCGGCGCTTGCCCGAGGGGGCGAGCATGTTTGACGCGCGGGCGCTCGACGACCGCACGTCGGTCATCGCGCTCCACGGCCACGCCGACCTCGCGCTCTCGCGCGACCTCCAGCTCGCCGTCCTGGACGGCGCGCGCAGCGGCCGGACGCGGGTCGTGCTCGACATGAGCGACGTCGCGCGCGTCGAGCCCGGCGTGCTCGGCGCCCTGCTGCGGCTGCGCCGGCTGCTGCTGGCGATGGGCGGCGGCCTCGCGGTCGTCAGCCTGCAGCCCGCCGCGGACCTGTTCAACGTCGCCATGAGCGACCAGCTCCTCGGCCGCGCCGTCAGCCTGGAGCAGGCCCTGGGCCTGTTCGGCTGACAACGTGCGACCCCGGCAGCCGCGCCCCGGTGGCCCGCACCTCTCCGTGCCGGGGACCCCAGCTCCCGCTCAACAACGCGCGCGTGCGCCGTCGGCCGCCCCGCGCCACGCAGCGTAGGCGGGGCGCAGGCGCGTGAGCTCGGCGTCCGCCAGCCCCACGCGGAAGGCGTCGTCCTCGCGGAACGTGTACTGGAAGGCGGCGTCGACGCGGGGATCGCCCGCCCACGCCTGCAGCGCGCGGGCGAGCGCGCGGCAGCCGTCGCGCCCGCTGCCCGCCTCGACGCCCGTCTCGGTGACCCAGACGCGCGGCGGCGGGCCGCCGCAGCCGTGCGAGGCCAGCGCCGCCTCGACGTCGCGGACCACGGCGCCCGGATCGGCGTCGCCGGCCAGCTCGCTCTCGACGTCGACGTAGGCGTGCTGCGCCCACACGCCGGCCGAGCAGGCGACATCGCGCGGCAGCGCGCGGGCGAAGTCCGCGGCGCCCGTCGTGGTCGGAGTGGACGACCGCAGGGCGGCGGTCTCGCCGAGCACGACGCGCTGGTCGCCGGGGGCTGCGTCGAGCTCGGCGCGCAGCGCGCGGACCAGCCGCGCGTAGCGGGCGGGCGTGAGGGCGGCCGCGCCGGCGTCGCAGGTCGCGTGCTGGGGGTTGAGGAAGGCCGGGTGGTTGGGCTCGTTCCAGGCGCTCCAGAAGCGCAGGTCGGCGCCCTCGCGGCGCCCCTCGGCCAGCAGCGAGCGCACCAGCGCGCGGTAGGCGCCGAGGTCGGCGGGCATGCGCGAGGACGGCTGCGTGCCCGGCCGCTCGCAGCCCGCCGGGCCCGCGGCGGCCCAGCGCGGCGTGGCGAGGATCGTCACGACGACCTGCAGGCCGGCGTCGCGCGCGGCGCGCAGCTCGTCGCGCACCCCGGCGAACGGCTCGCAGGGCGGGCGGCCGCGCAGGCAGCCGTCGGCGGGCGCGGACCAGTCGGGCGGCGCGTCGCGGCGGGGCTGCACGCGCGACCAGACGACCAGCAGACGCAGGTAGCGGGGGCGCAGCCCGGCGAGCAGGTCGCGCCAGCGCTCGAAGCGCGCGGGCACGGCGCCGGGGGCGACGAGGTACGGGTTCGCCTCGGTGACGCCGAGGGCCAGGGGCGGGCGCGGCTCAACCGCGCCGCCGCAGCCGGCGGCGACAAGAAGCGCCCCGGCGGCTAGAGCGCCGAGACCTCTTCCTCGTCGGCGACGCGGAAGGACGAGCCGCAGCCGCACGCGGCGACCACGTTCGGGTTGTTGACCTGGAAGCCCGCGCCCTGCAGCGAGTCGACGTAGTCGATGATCGAGCCCGAGACGTACGGCAGGCTCGTCCGGTCGACGAGGAGCTTGAGGCCGTGGTCCTCGAACACCGCGTCGCCGTCGCGCTGCTGGTCGAAGGCGAGGTTGTACTGGAAGCCCGAGCAGCCCCCGCCGCGCACGCCGACGCGCAGGCCGGCGGTCTGGATGTCCGCGCCCTGGGCGGCGATAAACTCGCGCACCTTCTCGGCGCCGGTGTCGGTCAGCGTGATCATGCTTCATTAAGTGTAGCGACCGGTACGCTGTTCTGGACGAGATGCCCACTCCCGACGAGATCAAGCAGCGCATCGAGGCCGCCATCCCCGAGGCGCACGTCGCCGTGGAGGACTGGACGGGCGGCGGCGACCACTTCCGGGCCACCGTCGTCTCTCCCGCCTTCGCGGGCAAGACGCGCATCGAGCAGCATCGGATGGTCTACGCGGTGTTCGGCGACGAGATCGGCGGGCCCATCCACGCCCTGTCCCTGACGACGAAGGCCGAGTGACATGAGCGAGACCGAGAGTCCCCTCCGCGAGGCGATCGCCGAGGCGATCCGCGACAACGACGTGATCCTCTTCATGAAGGGCGTCCCCGAGGCGCCGGCGTGCGGCTTCTCGGCGCGCGCGACCGCCTGCCTGAAGGCGCTCGAGGTGCCCTTCGCCGCAGTCGACGTCCTCCCCGACCCGCGCATCCGCCAGGAGCTCAGCGCGCTGTCGAACTGGCCGACGATCCCCCAGCTGTTCGTCAAGGGCGAGCTGGTCGGCGGCTCGGACATCATCATGGAGATGTACGAGTCGGGCGAGCTCGCTGAGACGCTGGGCGTCGAGGCCCCCGCGGCGCCGCAGGAGGCGCCCGCCGGCGCCGAGCCGGGCCCGGCGACGCTGGGGATCGAGAATCGCCTCGGGTAGCGGGCGGCTTCGCCGCCGTTGACCGCGGATCGACTTCGTCGATCCGTCGCGCGAACTTCGTTCGCGGGGTTAGCGGGTGACGAACACGCTGACGCGGGCACGTCCGCTGATGCGCAGGTCCGGGTCGCGGTAGGCGCCGCCGCCGCGCCCGCCGCGCGCGCCGGGCAGCGGGAAGGTCGCGCGGACCCCGTCATAGCGGTGCAGGCCGGCGATGCCGCGGGCCAGATCGCTGACGGACCGCGGGCCGGCGCCGTCGTCGGGCACCTCGCCGCCGAGGCCGAGATCGAGCACCGAGTCGCCGGCGGCCGCGCCGTCGGCCGGCGTGCCGATGAGGACCATGTCGCGCCGACCGAGCGGGGCGTCCGGCGGCACGCGGACGCTGACCGTGCGCGTGAAGCGGCGCCCGAAGACGCGCTGGAGGGTCAGGCCAACGCGGACGTGGCGCCCGCGCCGGACGACCTGCGGCGCGCGGGCGCGCAGCACGTAGGCCTGCCGCAGCCCGCGCTCGAGCGTCATGCGCACGCCCAGGCTCGTCACGTGGACCTCGCCGAGCTTGAACGCGTCGATCGTCGACAGGGCGTCGGAGACGTCGGCCACCAGCGCGGCGCCGGGGATGGCGGCGTCGTCGCCCTGCGGGCCGCCGCCCGCGCCGACGTACGTGTTGCAGAAGCGGATCGGCCGCGGGCGCTCGCGCACCGCGATGCGCACGCACATCGAGCCGCTCAGCCGCGCCGGCGAGCTCTCGAGGACGCTGAACGCCGCCTGGGAGACCGCCATCGGGCCGGCGAGGGCGAGCGCCGAGCCGCCGGACGGGTCGCCGACCGCGGTCTCGTCGGGCACCTCGGCGTTGAGCACCTGGTGCTCGCCGGTGTCGGCGTCCCGCGCCTCGACCCGAATGGGGATGCGCGGCGGCAGCGGG
>DASXRF010000181.1:0-3503 GCA_036506755.1 Solirubrobacteraceae bacterium
ACGTCACCGAGAAGCCCATGCAGCGCGAGACGGTCGTGCACGACCCCTTCATCGACGGCCTCGAGGTGCGCCGGCCCGACGACGAGGGCCCGGTGGCCGGTCGGTCGCGCGGGCGCGAGGCGTCGCCGCGCCGCCGTCAGGCGCCGCGCCGCGACGCCTGAGGGCCGCGCCGGGCGACCGGCGAGCGAGGAGGTCGCGCAGGGCGGATACTCCTGCGCGATGACCACCTCGCGGCCCGAGCAGCTCGCCGCGCTGCTGCCCGAGGCCGCCGGCCTGATCGCCGCCTGGGAAGAGCGGTTCGGTCCCTACGCCGCGCACGCGGCGAGCACCCCCGACGCCGACCGCCTCGCGCGCGCGTGGGACGCGTTCGCGGCGCGTATGGCCGACCACTACCCCTTCTTCCATCCCCGCTACGCCGGGCAGATGCTCAAGCCGCCGCATCCGGTCGCCGCGGCCGGCTACCTGGCCGCCATGCTCGTCAACCCCAACAACCACGCGCTCGACGGCGGGCCGGGGACGAGCGCCCTGGAGGCCGAGGTCGTCGAGCAGCTCGCCGCGATGTTCGGGCTCGAGCCGCCCTCGCTCGGGCACCTGACGTCGAGCGGGACGATCGCCAACCTCGAGGCGCTGTGGGTGGCGCGCGAGCTGCGAGCGGGGCGGCGGGTCGTGCACTCGGCCGAGGCGCACTACACGCACGGGCGCATGTGCCAGGTGCTCGGCGTCGAGGCGACCGCCGTGCCCGCGACAGCGGACGGCCGCATCGACCTCGACGCGGTCGAGGCCGAGTGCGCGCGCGGCGACGTCGGCACCGTGGTTCTCACGCTCGGGACGACGAGCACGGGCGCCGTCGACCGCGTCGACGAGGCGCTCGCGCTGCGCGAGCGCCACGGCGTCCGGCTGCACGTCGACGCCGCCTACGGCGGGTTCTTCACGCTGCTGGCCGCCGGCGAGGCGCCGCTCGTCGATCCGGCGCCGTTCGCCGCGGTGGCGCGCTGCGACTCGGTCGTCGTCGACCCGCACAAGCACGGCCTGCAGCCCTACGGCTGCGGCGCGGTGCTCTTCGCCGACCCGTCGGTGGGGCGGCTGTACCGGCACGACTCGCCCTACACCTACTTCACCTCGGGGGAGCTGCACCTGGGCGAGATCAGCCTCGAGTGCTCGCGCGCGGGCGCCGCCGCGGCGGCGCTGTGGCTGACGCTGCAGGCGCTTCCGCCGGTGCCCGGGGACGGCCTGGGCGCCGTGCTCGCCGCCGGCCGGCGCGCCGCGCTGCGCTGGGCACGCCTCCTGGAGGGCTCCGACGTGCTCGAGGCGCACCTCGAGCCGGAGCTGGACATCGTCACCTACTTCCCGGCGGCGCGATCGCTCAGCGCCGTCGACGCCGCGAGCGCCGCGGTCCTGCGGGCGGGCATGGAGGATCGCGACGACCCCGTCTTCCTCAGCCTCCTGCGGATCGGGCGCGCGGCGCTCGCCGCGCGCCACCCCGCCCTGGCGCTCGACGCCGGCGGCGCGCGCGTGCTGCGCAGCGTGCTCATGAAGCCCGAGCACGAGCACGCGGTCGACTGGCTGCACGGGCGCGTGGAGGCGCTCGCCCGCGTGTGCCTGGCCGGCCCGGGCCGGTAGCGTTGGCCCATGTCCGCCGTTCCCACCGAGATCCCCGGACCCGAGCCCGTCCCGGGACCGGATCCGGCCCCCGATCCGCTGCCGGACCCCGAGCCCGTGCCCGAGCCCGAGCCGCTGCCGCCCGGCCCGCGGCGCGCCGGGCACGTCTGAGCCGCGCTGACGCGGGTAGTCGCGTCGCGTCAGCGATCAGAAGGGAGGCCACATGGCCACCGAGGGTGGAGAGGTCACCGGCACCAGGGACAGGGACTACAACGTCATCTGGTTCACGGAGCAGTGCCTCAGCAACGCCCTGCGCCTGGAGACCTACGTCCAGGACGCCGAGCGCGACGGCGACTCCGAGCTCGCCGACTTCTTCCGCCGTGCGCAAGGCGCGAGCCGCAACGGCGCCGAGCAGGGCAAGGACCTGCTGCGCAAGCGCCTGGCGGGCTGAGCATCCCCTCGCGGAGCGGCGCCGGGCCGGGCTCGGCGCCTCCGCTCCGCGCGTGCCGCCACTACGGGCGGCGCGGCCGGATCGTCAGCGCCAGCGACTCCGCCGTGTAGGTGGGCTCGCCGAGGTAGCGGATCGTGAGGCGGAACTTGCGCAGGCCGCGAACCGCCGGCGGCAGCCGGAACTCCGCGCGCCAGGCGCCCGAGCGCCCGCCGCGGGCCCGGGCCGTGACGACGATCCGGCCGTGGCGCTTCGTGCGCCGGCTGAGCGTCAGGCGCAGCCTGCGCGCGTCGGCGCCCGTGGTCAGTCGCCCGTGGATCACGATCCGGATGCGCCCGCGCGTGCTGGACGCGACGGTGAGCCGCGTCGTCACGCGCGAGAGCTGGTCCTCGGCCTCGGGCGGCGAGGCGGCGGGCGGGTTGGGCGCCAGGCCCGGCGGCGCCGGCGGGGGCGGCGGCGGGGGCGGCGGCGGCTGGGCCGCGGGCGGCGGCGCGCTGGGACCGTGGCACGCGCGCGAGCCCGAGTCGGTGAACCCCTGGCCGCCGATCGGCACGAACTGCCAGTCGTACGAGCTGGGATGCAGCGTCAGCTTGAGCACCCCGAAGGTCTTGTTGTCGCGCACCTGCGCGTTGGGCTCGAAGGCGCCGGCGCCGGAGAGGTCGCGCCCGCCGGTCCCGACGATGAACTGCTGGACGCCGTTGGCGTTGTCGATGGTCTGGCTTGGCGTCGACGGCGCGAAGCGCTCGTAGAGGTGGTCGTGGGCGACGAGGAAGATCTCGGCCTGCGCGTCGTAGAGGTCCTGGAAGAGCGGGCGGACCTCGGGCGTCGCGAAGGCGGGACCCGCCCACAGCGGCTGATGCTCGAAGGCCAGCGTGCACGCCGCCGGATGGGCCTTGAGATCGGCCTTCAGCCACGTCTCCTGCGGCGAGCCCGGGCCGCACGCGACCCTGCTGGCGCAGTTGCCGTTGAGCGCGATGAGGTGCCACGCGCCGAGGTCGAAGCTGTACCAGCCCTGGTTGCGCTGGCCGGCGGGCCCGGTGTCCTGGCCGCCGCCGTTGTAGTAGTCCCAGTAGCCCGCGCCGCCGGTGCCGTACTCGTGGTTGCCGATCACCGGGTGGGTGATCGCCTTCATCCGGCCCCACGTGGGGTCGTAGAAGTTCTCGTAGTCGGGGAGCGAGCCGGAGTTGTACTGGTTGTCGCCGAGCGCCAGGACGGCGTCCGGGTGGGTGGTGAACAGCAGGTCGGACGTGGCCTGCTGCTGGCACGGGAACACGCCGGTCTCGGCGGGGCCGCAGGCGATGTCGCCCGCGGTCGCAACGACCGGATCGGCGGCGCGCGCAGGCGCGGCGGCTCCCAAGAGGGCCCCTGCGACCAGCACAACAGCGGTTCGTACACCGAGACGCATCCGTGCGAGACAGATCTTCTCGGGTCGGCTGAGCAAATGCCACCCCGATCG
>DASXRF010000182.1:0-1674 GCA_036506755.1 Solirubrobacteraceae bacterium
CACCGCCTCGGTCGACGCCGCGCCTCCCGTCGCCGCGGCCCTCCCCGTCGTTACCGGCTGGCCCGAGGCCGGCGAGAGCCTCGCCGTCGACGGCGGGACGTGGACGGGAACCGCGCCGATCGCGCTCTCCTACCAATGGCAGCGCTGCGACGTCCACGGCCTCGAGTGCGTCGACGTCGCCGGTGCGACCGAAGCGACGTACGTCCCGACCGAGGACGACGTCGGCGCGACACTCCGCGCGACGGTCGCCGCCGCGAACGCCGGCGGCACGGTCTCCGCCGCGTCCGAGGCGACGTTGCGGATCGCGTCCGCGACGGGCTTCTCGAGCCGACAGCAGTGGCCCTACGTGACCGGCGTCGCGCGCTTCTGGGCTGCGGACGCGCCCGCACCGCCCGCGATCGCGATCGTGGACTCCGGCATCGACGCGACGAGGCCCGACTTCGGCGGCCGCGTCGTCGCTCAGGCCTCGCTCACGGCGCTCACCCCGAACTCACCGGGCGACGGCCGCGGCCACGGCACCTTCGTCGCCTCGATCGCCGCCGGCGAGGCGCACGGCTACACCGGCGCGGCGCCGCGCGCGAACCTCGTCTCCGTCGACGTCATCGACGACCACGGCATGGCGATGACGAGCGACGTGATCGCGGCCGCCGACTGGATCTACCAAAACCGGGACACGTACAACATCCGCGTCGCGAACTTCTCGCTGCAGGGCTCGGCGCCGTCGAGCCTCCAGGTCGACCCGGTGGACAAGGCCGTGGAGCGGCTGTGGCAGAGCGGGGTCGTGGTCGTCGCCGCCGCCGGCAACTACGGCAGCGCCAACGGGCCGAGCGGCGTCCTCTACTCGCCGGGCAACGATCCGTTCGTGCTGACCGCCGGAGCGCTCGACACGCAGGGCACCGTCGCCACCGGCGACGACCTGACCGCTCCCTGGTCGGCCTACGGGCACACGCTCGACGGGTTCCTGAAGCCCGAGCTCGGCGCGCCCGGCCGCTACATCGTGGGCGCGGTGCCTCCCGACTCCACCCTCGCGCTCGAGCGGCCCGAGAGCATCGTCGCGCCCGGCTACATGCGCCTCAGCGGCACCTCGTTCGCGGCCCCCGTCGTCTCCGGAGCCGCGGCCGACGTGCTCGCGGCGCACCCGTCGTGGACGCCCAACCAGGTGAAGGGCGCGCTCATGCTGACCGCGGCGCAGACCGCCGACGGCAGCTCGCTCGCCTCGGGCGCGGGCGAGGTCGACGCCGCCGCGGCCGCCGACGCCGTCGACCCGCCGAACCCGAACGCGGCCCTCGACCAGTTCCTCGTGGCGGACCCCGCCGGCGGGCCGACGCCGGTCTTCGACACGACGACCTGGGCTGCGACGGCGCAGGCCGACCCGTCCTGGGCCACCGCCTACTGGGGCACGGCCTACTGGGGCACGGCCTACTGGGGGACGGCGTACTGGGGCACCGCCTACTGGGGCACCGACTACTGGGAGACCGGCAGCGCGCTGAGCTCGTCCGACGCGTACTGGGGTACGACCAGCGTGACGGCGACCCCCAACGGGGCCGTCGCGGACGCGCTGCCGGCCGGCGCGTACTGGATCAGCGCCGCCGATCGTGTCGCCGCCGAAGGCCGGCTCGGCCTCGCGCCCTAGGCGACGCTTGCGGCGCCGCTCAGGACGCGGGGGGGCGGGGG
>DASXRF010000183.1:0-1745 GCA_036506755.1 Solirubrobacteraceae bacterium
GCGCTCGGCAACGAGCACACCGACCTCGGCAACCCGACGATCGACGAGACCAGCCCCGACTATCCGCCCGGCACCGAGCGCGCGCGCCAGGTCGACAACTCGTGCCTCGACATGCCGACCGAGGGCCGCGGGGTCATCGCCGTCGCGGCGCTCGGGCCGAGCGAGCGCAAGGCCTACTACTCCAACTACGGCGTCGAGCAGACCGACGTCTCCGCGCCGGGCGGCGACCGGCGCGAGGGCTTCAACACCGACCGCTACAACGCGGCCGACAACCGGATCCTCGCCCCGATGCCCGAGGGCGTCGCGCAGGCCGCGCTCGCCGACGACCCGTCCAACCCGCTCATCGTCCAGGACTGCACGGGCGGGACGTGCGCGCACTACCAGTGGCTGCAGGGCACGTCGATGGCCTCGCCGCACGCGGCGGGCGTCGCGGCGTTGATCGTCGCGCAGTTCGGCAAGCGCGACCACGACCACGGCGGGGTCACGCTCGCGCCCAGCAAGGTGCAGGAGATCCTCGAGCGGACGGCGGCGCGGCGCGCCTGCCCGGACACCAACCCGTTCACGTACCCGGACCCGGACCTGACGCCCGACTACACGGCGCGCTGCGAGGGCGACGCCGGGTTCAACGGCTTCTACGGCCACGGGATCGTGGACGCGCTGCGTGCCGTAACAGGCTGAGCCGGCCTGCTCGCAGCGTGCGCTGGACGCCGTGATCGGCTGAGCGAATCGAAGCCGCGCGGGCCCCGGCACCGCCTCGGCCGGGTCCGGCCGCTACCCGGCGGCCGCGCGCCTGGACTCGGCCTCCTCCTCGGCCGGGACCTCGATGAGCTCGTCGCCCAGCGCGCGCAGGCGCCCGGAGGCGATGCCTTCCTCGAGCGCAGCCCGGAACGTGTCGAGGACGGGCCAGTGGCAGGCGCCGCACTCGTCGAACAGCCGTGCGCGCGTCAGAACGCCTCCGTAGGACCGGAGCACCCGCTCCATGTGGGCGATCTCGACAGCGTGCCGGTTTTCGAGAGACATCTCCACCTCCTCGGGTGGGCGAAGCGTACCGTGCCGGAAACCGGCCGCGGAGAGGTTTGAGGCGCGGTCGTCCACGCGGCCGGGGAGCGGTAGCGTTCCGGGCATGGAGGGCGCAAGCGCCCTGGCGGCGGTCTTCGAGCCGGTCAACCCGCCGACGACGTTCGAGGAAACGGTCGAACGGCTCGGCACGGCGATCCGCGTCGGCCTGCTCGCTCCCGGCTCCCGACTACCCCCCGAGCGCGAGCTCGCCGAGCAGCTCGGCATCGCGCGCTCGACGCTGCGCCAGGCGCTGACCACGCTGGTGCAGTCCGGCCATCTGGTCTCGCTGCGCGGGCGCACGGGCGGCACCTTCGTGTCCGCCGCGCCGCCGCTCGGCTCGGGCAAGCTGCGCCCCGACTGGCGCGAGGTCCTCGACGCTCGGGTGGCGATCGAGTGCGGGGCCGCGGTGCTCGCCGCGGAGCGCGGCCGCCACGACGCGTTCGCCCGCATGGAGGAGCTCGTGGAGGCGATGGACGTCCCCGGCGAGTTCGAGGCCTACCGGGTCGCCGACGTGCGCTTCCACATCACGCTGGCCGAGGCGACCGGCGCGGGACGGATCGTCGCGGCGATGACCCAGGTCCAGGGCGAGATGACCGAGCTCATCGCGGTCATCCCCCATCCCGAGACGGTGCTCGAGCACGCCAACGACGAGCACCGGATGCTGCTGCGCGCGCTGCGCGACGGCG
>DASXRF010000184.1:0-7106 GCA_036506755.1 Solirubrobacteraceae bacterium
CGCGCGCGACGACGAGGCCGTGCGCGCCGTCGTCCTGACCTCCTCGCACGACCGCGTCTTTTCGGCCGGCGCCAACCTCGGGGGCTTCGGCGATGACGTCCCGCTCGTCCACAAGCACTTCGGCTCGGAGCGCTTCGTGCAGCTCTTCCGCCTGATCGGCGAGCTCGGCAAGCCGACGCTGTGCGCGGCCAACGGACACGTGCTGGCCGGCGCGCTGGGCGTCGCGCTCTCGTGCGACCTCGTCATCGCCAAGGACACGGCCACCTTCGGCACGCCGGAGATCAACGTCGGGGTCTTCCCGTTCATGATCATGGCGCTCATCTACCGCAACGTGCCGCGCAAGAAGACCAACGAGCTGCTCCTCCTCGGCGAGCGCATCGACGCGCGCGAGGCCGAGCGCCTGGGCCTGGTCAACAAGGTCGTCCCCGGGCCGGAGTTCGACGCCGCCGTGCGCGAGTGGGCGGCCAAGCTGGCCTCGAAGTCGCCGGTCCTCATGCGGCTGGGCAAGGACGCGATGTTCCGCCAGCAGGACATGGCCTTCGCCGACGCGCTCGAGTTCCTGCACGCCCAGCTCAGCCTCGCGCTGAGCACCGAGGACGTGGTCGAAGGGGTCAGCGCCTTCTTCGAGAAGCGGGAGCCCGCGTGGAAGGGGCGGTGACCGCGCTGCGCTGCCGCACGTCGGACCGCACGGCCGCGTCGTCGCGCGGCGCCGAGGCGCTGGCCCTCGCGGTCGGCGAGCGGCTCGGGGTCGAGGCGCGGATGGTCGGCACGCTGGGCGAGCCGCGCACGCAGGACTGGGCCGACGACCTGCGCGACTCGCGCGGGTGCCTGCTCGAGGCCGGCGGCCAGGTCGACGACGCGCTGGCCGGCGGCGCGTTCCCCGTGCTCACCGCGGGCCACTGCACGATCGCGCTGACGACGCTGCCCACCGTGGCGCGCCATCGCCCCGACGCCAAGGTGCTCTGGCTCGACGCGCACGGCGACTTCAACACGCCCGAGACCTCGTCGTCGGGCTTCCTCGGAGGCATGCCGCTGGCCGGCGCGTGCGGCGCGTGGGACAGCGGCTTCGGCGCGATCGACCCCGCGCGCGTGGTCCTGTGCGGCGTGCGCGACCTCGACGAGGGCGAGCGCGCCCTGCTCGAGCGCTCGCCGGCGACGGTGATCGGCCCGACGCTCGAGACGCTCGTCGCGCTGCAGAACGCGCTCGACGGCTCCCCGACCTACGTCCACCTCGACTGCGACGTCCTCGACCCCGAGCTCATGCCTGCCGAGTTCCCGGCGCCCGGCGGCCTGACCGAGGAGAAGCTCTACGACCTGCTCGACGCGGTGGCCGACGCCTGCGAGGTCGTGGGCGTGCAGATCACCGCCCTGCACGCGCCCGACCTCGCGCCGCGGGTCGCCGATCTCATCGAACCCCTGCTGCCAAAGGACGGCCATGGCCTCGACTAAGTGGCCCCCGCCAACCTCGATCCTGCGCCCGCTCGTCGAGGATCTGCACGAGCGGCGGGCCAAGGCGCGGCTGGGCGGCGGGCAGGAGAAGATCGACCAGCAGCACGGCAAGGGCGCGCTGACCGCGCGCGAGCGGCTCGCCCTGCTCTACGACGACGGGGAGTTCACCGAGCTGGGCATCCACGCCGGCATCCACTACGCGGTGCGCGGGCTCGAGGACAAGGAGGCGCCCGCCGACGGCGTGATCACCGGCTACGGGCGCGTCGACGGCCGGCTCGTCGCCTGCGCCGCCTACGACTTCACGGTCATGGCCGGCTCGATGGGCATGAGCGGCGAGCAGAAGGTCGCCCGGCTGCGCGACCTCGCCCTGTCGAAGCGCATGCCGATGGTCTGGCTGCTCGACAGCGCCGGCGCGCGCATCCAGGAGGCGGTCGGCTCGCTGTTCGCCGGCAGCGGCCACCTGTTCCGCGAGGAGGTCGTCGCCTCGGGCGTCATCCCCCAGGTCGCCGCGCTGATGGGCCCCTGTGCCGCCGGGACGGCCTACATCCCCGGCCTGGCCGACTTCGTCCCAATGGTCTCCGGCCGCGGTTCGATGGCCCTCGCCGGGCCGCACCTCGTGCGCGCGGCGGTGGGGGAGAACGTGACGCAGGAGGAGCTGGGCGGCGCCCGCATCCACTGCCGCGTGTCCGGGGTGGGCGACCTCGAGGTCCCCGACGACGAGGCGTGCATCGCCTCGATCAGGGAGTACCTGTCCTACTTCCCCTCGCACTGCGAGCAGCCGCCGCCCGTGGGCCCGGCCACCGATCCGGTCGACCGCATGGACGACGAGCTGCTCGACGTCCTGCCGGAGACCAATCGCAAGCCGTACGACATGTACGAGGTGATCCGGCGCATCGTCGACGACGGGCGGTACTTCGACCTCAAGCCGAAGTGGGCGAGGACGATCATCACGTGCCTGGCGCGCTTCGGCGGGCGGCCGGTCGGCATCCTCGCCAACCAGCCCAAGCAGCTCGGCGGGATCCTCGACAACGACTCGGCCGACAAGGCGGCGCGCTTCGTCAACCTCTGCAACGCCTTCGGCCTCCCGCTCGTCTTCCTCATGGACGTGCCGGGCTTCATGGTCGGCACGAAGGTCGAGCAGGCGGGGATCATCCGCCACGGCGCCAAGATGCTCTACGCGGTGGCCAACGCGACGGTCCCGAAGGTGACGGTCGTCCTGCGCAAGGCCTACGGCGCGGGCTACTACGTCATGAACGGCCGCGCCTACGAGCCCGACCTGATCGTCGCCTGGCCGACGGCCGAGATCAGCGTCATGGGCGCCGAGGGCGCCGTCGAGATCGTCTTCCGCAAGCAGGTCGAGGCGGCCGAGGACCCGGCGGCCAAGAAGGCGGAGCTCATCGCCAACTACCGCAAGATCATCGACGTCTACATCGCCGCGAAGAACGCGATGGTGGACGACGTGATCGACCCGCGCGAGACGCGGCCGACGATCGTCCGCGCGCTCGAGATGGCCGAGGGCAAGCGCGTGGCGCGCCCGTGGAAGCGCCACGGCGTGGTGCCGGTGTGATGAAGCGGCTCGTCACGGCGCAGAACCGCCTGCTCGAGCGGCTCCGTGCCGCGGAGGCCTTCCGCGTGCAGGCGCAGACGACGGGCTTCGAGCACCTGCGCGGCCACAAGTACGCGCTGCTCGTCTCCTACCGGCGCAGCGGCGAGCCGGTGCCGACCGCGGTGTGGTTCGGGCTGACCGACGGGCGCGTCTACGTCCGCACCGAGACCGACGCGGGCAAGGTCAAGCGCATCCGCCGCGAGCCGCGCGTGCTGATCGCTCCGTGCGACTTTCGCGCCAAGCCCCGGGGCCCGGCCGCCGAGGGCCGGGCGCGCGTCCTGGACGAGGCGGAGTTCGCGCGGGCGGAGGCCGCGTTGCAGGCCAACTACGGCGTGGGCCGTCGCGTCTTCGAGTCGACCGGCGACCGGCTGGGCGTCGAGACGCTCTACCTCGAGGTCGCGCCCGTTTGATCCGGAAGGCGCGATGATGCGAAGGCGTCATCAGTAGCGAGAGGCTCACACCCCCGAACGGAGGTCCACGCATGCGCCGGATCCTGGCCATCGCTCTGGCGGCAATCGCCGTCCTCGCCGTTCCCGCCCTTGGTGCGGGCAGCAAGTTCTCGGCCACGCTCAACGGCAAGTCCGAGACACCGAAGAGCAACTCCAAGGCGACCGGGTCGGCGACGGTCACCATCAGCGGCAAGTCGCTCAAGTACACCCTGAAGGCCTCCGGCCTGACCGGTGGCGCCCAGGCGGCGCACATCCACTACGGCAAGCCGGGGCAGGCCGGACCGGTGATCTTCGTGATCTGCGCCAAGCCGTGCTCGCTGCCGAAGTCGGGCACGCTGACGTCCAAGGCCTTCACGAAGGCGCCCGCCGTGAAGACCTTCGCCGCCGCGCTGAAGGCGATCCGGGCGGGCCGTACCTACGTGAACATCCACACCAAGAAGCACCCCGCGGGCGAGATCCGCGGGCAGCTGAAGTAACGGCCGGACCGCGCGAACGAAGTTCGCGTTAAAGGATCGACGAAGTCGATCCTCCTTGACGGACGCGCCCTTCGCGGGCATCGTGGGAAGTAGGACTTCCCACTTCCCGCGGAGGGCGCCCCCGTGAGCCTCGACGATCCCGTCGTCATCACCTGCTCGATCTCCGGGTCGCTGGCGAATCGCGACCAGTGCCCGGCCATCCCGTACACCCCCGACGAGTACGCCGCCGAGGCGCGCCGGATCGTCGACGAGGGCGGGGTGATGGTCCACATCCACGCCCGGCGGCCCGACGGCACGCCGAGCTACGAGATCGAGGACTTCCGGGCGATCACCGAGGCGATCAAGGCCGAGGTGGGCGACGCGCTGATCATCAACTTCTCGACCGGCGCGATGGGCGTCAGCATCGAGAAGCGGATCGCCTACCTGCGCGAGGTGCGCCCCGACGTCGCCGCACTGAACATGGGCTCGATGAACTACGCGAAGTACTCGCGCAAGCGCAAGGACTTCGTGTTCAAGGCGGTGTTCGCCAACCCGTTCGACGAGATCATCGAGTTCCTGACGGCGATGAACGAGCTCGGCATCAAGCCCGAGCACGAGTGCTTCGACGTCGGCCACGTGGGCTCGCTGGCGCCGCTGGTCGACATGGGCGTCCTGCGGCCGCCGCTGCACGTCGACTTCGTGATGGGCGTCGTGGGCGGGGTCCCGCCGACCGCGCGCAACATCGCGACGATGGCCGACAACGTCCCGGCCGGCTCGCACTGGGGTGTGATCGGCATCAGCCGCGAGCAGTGGATGCTCGTCGCCGCTGCGCTCACGCTCGGTGGCAGCGTCCGCGTCGGCCTCGAGGACAACTTCTACCTGCCCAATGGCGAGATGGCGCGCTCCAACGGCGAGCTGATCGCCAAGGCGCGCCAGATGACCGAGGACGTGGGGCGCCGGCCGGCGACCGTCGGGGAGGCGCGCAAGCTGCTCGCGCTCCCGGCGCGGGTGGCCGCATGACGGCGCTCGAGGGCATCAAGGTCCTCGACCTCTCCCGGCTGCTGCCCGGCGGGTTCTGCTCGCTGCTGCTCAGCGACTTCGGCGCGGACGTGATCAAGGTCGAGGACACCGGCATGGGCGACTACGTGCGCTGGTCGCCGCCGTACTACGAGGGCGCCGAGGAGGGGGCCAACTCGGCGCTCTTCCTCGCGCTCAACCGGGGCAAGCGCTCGATTCGCGTCAACCTCAAGGCCGAGGAGGGGCGCGAGGTGCTGCTGCGCCTCGCGCGCGACGCCGACGTCCTGCTCGAGTCGTTCCGCCCAGGCGTGCTCGACCGGCTCGGCGTCGGCTACGAGCGGCTGCGCGAGGTCAACCCGCGGCTCGTCTACTGCGCGATCACCGGCTACGGCCAGGACGGCCCGTACCGCGACCGCAGCGGCCACGATATGAACTACCTCGGGCTGATCGGCCTGCTCGGGCTGACCGGCGACCGCGACGGCCCGCCGGTGCAGTCGGCGGGGCAGATCGCCGACATCGGCGGCGGCGCGCTGATGGCCGCCTTCGGCATCCTGGCCGCGCTGCGCGAGCGCGACCGTTCGGGCGAGGGCCAGCTTGTCGACGTCTCGATGGCCGACGGCTCGCTCAGCTGGCTGGCCATGGTCGCGGC
The DNA here is from genome assembly GCA_036506755.1 of Solirubrobacteraceae bacterium. GTDB lineage: Bacteria > Actinomycetota > Thermoleophilia > Solirubrobacterales > Solirubrobacteraceae > DASXRF01. The sequence continues at coordinate 5,626 of DASXRF010000184.1, forward strand.
GCGCTACTTCTGCGAGGGCGTCACGCCACGGCGCGGCGACCCCGAGCTCGCCGGCTCGCTGGTCTGCTACCGGCCGTACGAGTGCGCCGACGGCTGGGTGACGCTCGGCGCGCTGGAGCCGAAGTTCTGGCGCAACTGGTGCCACGGCGTCGGCCGCGAGGACCTCGTCGACAAGCAGTTCGAGCGCCCCGGCAGCGAGGCACACCGGCAGGTCCAGGAGGTGTTCCGCTCGCGCACGCGCGACGAGTGGCAGGCCTTCGCCGGCGAGCACGACTGCTGCTTGGAGCCGGTGCTCGCGCTCGACGAGGCGCTGGACTCCGAGCTCGTGCGGGCGCGCGGCATGATCGCGGAGCTCGAGCAGCCGGGCGCCGAGCGTCCCGTCCGCCTGCTGGGCGTGCCGGTCAAGCTCGGTCGCACGCCCGGCGACCCCGCGCGCGGGCCGGGACCGGGGCTGGGCGAGCACACCGCCGAGCTCCTGCGCGAGGCAGGCTACGACGACGCGGCGATCGAGCGGCTGGCCGAGGCGGGCGCGATCGGCGGGCGCGCGACCGAGCGCCAGGGGAGCTTCCTTGGCTGAGGACCTCCGGTCCTCTGCGCGAAGCAGAGCATCGCGCGACCGGTCGCCATCCGTGGCGACTTCAGCGCAGCTCCTGAAGATGAGCGAGCTCGCCGAGCGCAGCGGCGTCAGCTCGGGAACGATCAAGCACTACCTGCGCGAGGGGCTGCTGGGCGGGCGCGAGCAGATCGTGCGCACCTCGCGCAACATGGCGTACTACCCCGAGAACTTCGTCGACCGGATCCGGCTGATCAAGCGCCTGCAGGAGGAGCGCTTCCTCCCCCTGCGGCTGATCAAGGACGTGCTCGACGACGATCCGGAGCGCGCGGCCCGGCTCGTCGAGCTCGAGGACCGCGTCGTCGAGCGCGCGCTGGCCAGCCGGGCCCAGGCGGGGACGGCCGCGCGCCCCGACGTCGCCGCCCGCTACGGCGTCCCCGAGAACGTGCTCGAGCGCCTCGAGGAGCTCGGCGTGCTGTCCTGCGACGGCTACGACGCCGACGACGAGCGCATCGTCGCCGCGATCTCGCGCTTCCGGGCGGGCGGCTACGACGAGGCGCTCGGCTTCACCGTCTACGACACGCTGCGCTACCGCGAGGCCCTCGAGCCGCTGGTCGCCGAGGAGGTGGGCACGCTGCTGGATCGCCTCGCCGGCGAGGTGCCGGTCGAACGGGCGGTCGAGATCATCGCCTCGGGCGCCGAGCCCTTGCGTGAGCTCATCGGCGCCATGCACTCCAAGATGCTGCTCGACGAGCTGCGCGCGGCGCGACCCCAGCAGACGCGTCGCTGAGGCCCGCACGGCGCGGTGCTGGGGACCCCCGCACCCGCCTTGTCCCCCTCAGCCGAACCGCAGCGCGGCCTCGCCGTCGGGCTCGAGCGCGGTCGTGCGGTTGCGCCCGCTGCGCTTGGACGCGTAAAGCGCCGTGTC
>DASXRF010000185.1:0-3837 GCA_036506755.1 Solirubrobacteraceae bacterium
CGAGCGCATCGCCGACGCCGAGTCCGAGCGCGTCGGGCTGCAGGCCCGCGTCGCCGAGCTCGAGGCCGAGGCGGCCAGCCGCGGCCAGGACGCCGACTCGGCCGAGGCGCAGCTGGCCGAGGTCACGCGCGCCCGCGGGGACCTCGAGGCGCGTCTCGAAGCGGCGGAGAGCGAGCGCGCGGCGCTGCGCAGCGAGCGCGACTCGCTCGACGCGCGCCTGCGCGCGGTCGAGGCCGAGCTCGCCGACGAGGAGGACCGCGGCGCCGCGCTGCGCGACCAGCGGACGTCGCTGGAGGCCGCGGTCGCCGCCGCCGAGCAGGAGCGGGCGGCCATCGAGTCTGAGCTGGCGCGCATCGCCGACGAGCGCGCCGCGCTGGAGGTCCAGCTGGTCGACGAGGCCGAGCGCCGGCACGTGCTCGAGCGCGAGCTCAGCGCGGCGGCGGACGCGAGTGCCGAGCTCGAGCGGCGCCTCGAGCAGTTCGCGGGGCGCATGGCGGTCAGCGGGCAGGAGCTCGAGGCCACGCGCCTGCGCGAGGAGGAGCTGGCCACCGAGCGCGAGCGCCTCTCGGCCCGCGTCGACGAGCTCGCCGAGACGCTGGCCGGCGTCGAGCGCGAGCGCCGCCAGGCCGAGCACGAGCGCCACGCGGTCGAGGCCGAGCGCGATCGCCTGCTCGTCGACCGGGACGCGCTGCGGGCGCGCCTGGGCGAGCTGAGCGCGGGCGCCGGTCAGCAGCAGGCGCTCGAGTCGGCGCTGCGCGCGGCCGAGCACCGCGCGGCCGAGCAGCACGCGGCGCTCGAGGACCGCCTCGACGAGGCGGCGGCCGAGCGCGAGGCGCTCGACGCCCGCGTGCGCGCCCTGCGCGAGGACCGCGACGAGCTCGAGGAACGGCTGTCGGCGGTGCAGGCGGAGCGCGACGCGCTGGACGAGCGCGTGCGCGAGCTGGCCGACGCGGTCGCCCAGGGAGCCGAGGCGGCCGGCGACACCGCGGCACTGAAGGAGGCGCTCGACGCGGCGGAGGCGCGGGCCGACCGGATCGCCGTCCAGCGCGAGGAGGTCACCGTCCGCCTGCGTCAGGCCGAGGGCAGAGCGACCGAGCTCGGCGAGGCCAACGCGAGCCTCGAGGAGCGCCTGGCCGCGGCGGAGGCGCGCGCCGCGGCCGAGGCCGCCGCGCGCGCGGCGCTCGCCGAGCGGGTCGACGAGCTGACGGTGCTCGGGGACGAGGCGGCCGCCCGGGCGGCGGCCGCGGCCCGCGAGGTGGCCGAGGCGGCCGAGGCGGCGGCCGCCGAGCAGATCGCGCGCGAGCGCGAGGCCGAGCGCGCGGCCCATGCCGAGGCCGAGGTGCGCCGCCGCGAGGCCGACGAGCAGGCGCTCGCCGAGCGCATCGCCGCGATGGAGGACGAGGCCGCGCGCCGCGCGGAGGAGCGCCGCGGCGCGACGCCTACGCCGATGCGGCCGGCCGCCGGCCCGCGCGTGGCGCGCCACCCGGGCACGTCGACGGGCGCGGCCGCGCCGGTCCGCGTCCGCGGCCCGGCACCCGCGGCGCGGCCCGAGAGCGTGGCGCGCGAGCGCGCGATGAGCGTGCTGCTCATCGTGGTCGGCCTGGGCGCGGGCGCGGCGCTGGCGCTCGGGCTGCTGCGCCTCGTCCTCGCGCCATAGGCGCCCCGATAACCTCGCGCGCCGATGCAGCGCGCGGTTCTTCTCGCCGTCGCCGTGCTCGCGCTCGCCGCACCGGCCGCGCAGGCGCGTGGCGCGTTCGACAGCGTCTTCGCCGACTACACGAAGGACGGCCACATCGACCCCTGCCGCCATTCGGCCGCCGACCTGCGCCGCGCGCGCGACCACATCCCCCCCGACATCGAGCAGTACGCGCCCGACTTCCCGGAGGCGCTCGACGCCGCGCTCGAGGCGCGCGCGGGCGGGCGCTGCGACAAGAAGCCCAAGCCGGCGGCCGCCGCGCCTGCTCCGGCGCCGCCCGCCCCGCCGGCGGGCAGTGGCGGCCCTGCTGGCGCGACGCCCGCGGCGCCCGCCGCCCCCGCCCCCGGTGCGCCGGCCGAGCCTCCGGTGCCGCCCGCGACCCCGACGCCCGCCGGTGCGCCGACCGACAACGCGATCGCGCGCGCCGCGAACGGCCGCGCGCCCGCCGACGCCGACGCCCCGGCGCCGCTCATCGGGCTCGGCGTGCTCGCGGCGCTGGCCGCGCTCGCCGGGCTCGCCTACGGCCTCGCGCGCTGGCGGGCGTGGGAGCCGGGCTGGGCGCTGCGCGCCCGCCACGCGGCCGGCGAGGCGAGCTGGCGCGTCAGCGCGACGTGGGCCGAGTTCGCCGACTGGCTGCGCCTCGGGCAGCGCTAGCGCTGAGCGCTGAGCGCTACTACCCCGTCAGCAGCCGGCCTGCGGGTCGGTCGATGCGTTGGTCGACGGGCACTGGTTCCAGCCCACGACCTGACTGGCGTTCAGCTTGGAGACCGTCCAGTCGATCAGCGCGTTGCTGAAGATCGCCTGCATGTTGTTGTGGATGTCGACCTTGTCGGCGGCAATGCCCCCGGTGAGCGTGCCCGTGGAGTTGAAGCTGACCTTCGAGGCCGGCGCGTAGATGATCGCCTTGAACGCAACCTTGTTGGGCACCTTGAGCTTGGACCGCTTGCTCCAGGCGAAGATCTGCAGCGTGCGCGGGTCCGCGTTGGCATTGGCGAACGACGCTCCGGACTTGCTGTCGAGCGTCCCGCGGTCGCGGCACTGCGACCCGGCGCGATCCTTGGAGTCGATGAAGATGCGGACAGCGTCGTTGGGCGCAGGCGGGAACGGCGTCTTGATGCCGGCGATGTTGATCTTCGCGTCCTTGCCGAGCGAGAGCTTGCAGAGGTTGTAGATGCCCGCCGGGAGCGTGACGGTCACGCCGTCGGCGATGGTCAGCTCGCGCGTGACGGGGCCCGAGTAGGTGAACTTGCCCGCCGGCAGGGCCTGGATCAGCGTGGGGTTGTCGTTCCAGACGGCGGTGTCCCGGCGCGCCCCCGTCGCGGGGTCGATCATCCAGAAGTCCGGCAGGGCGGGCACGAACGGCGACGTCCGCCGCTCGACGGGGCCGGTGTAGCCCCTGACCTTGGCCTTCGGGCCGAGCTGGGGGATGTTCCCGCCGCTGGTGTCGATGCTGCCCGTGGCTTCCACGCGCAGCTTGCGGTTGGTCTGGACGCGCCCCTTGACCTTGGCGCCCTTCTTGATCTTGACCTCGCGGTAGCCGACGACGCTCGTGTTGCTCGCAAACGGCATCGGGCTGGTCGTGATCGCGACTCGCGTCCGGACGCGGGCCTGGACGCCGTCGGCCATGCCGATCGCGACGATGCAGCGATCCGCGCTTCCGGGGGGCGGGGCATCGCCCACGCACGTTCCGCCGGGCGGCGGCGATGAGGTCACCCGGTAGGTGAAGGTCTGGCCCGTCCCGAGGCTCTCAGCGGGCGTGGTGTCACACCACCCGCTCGCGTCGGGCGAGGCCAGCACCCTCGTCACGCATTGGGGGGGGAAGTCCGTCGGGTGCAGCACGTTGATCCGGGCGAGCGCCTGATCGATGCCGGCCTGGGCGGCCTGGAAGGCACGCTGCTGGCCCGTGGCGTTGCGAACGTCCTTGTTGAGGAGGAAGGCCTCGTTGAAAACGGCGCCCGAGATGCTGAGGACGAGCGCCAGGACGATGATGCTGACGACGAGCGCGGAGCCGTCCTCGGCGCTGAGGCGGCGGCGCATCAGGGCAGCGCCGGAGTCGAGGAGAATGTGAAGGAGCTGGGGTACTGCGACGTGTCGTAGAGCAGCACCCCGTCGTAGCTGCTCGTGTCGCGGACGGTGACCTC
>DASXRF010000186.1:0-5920 GCA_036506755.1 Solirubrobacteraceae bacterium
GGCGGGCGTCGACCACGGGCAGGACGAGCGTCTCCGGACCCGGGTCGTCGGCGAGGGTGGCGAGCGCGCGCAGCGTCGAGACGCCGGCCACGGGCGCGCCGGTCGCCTGAGCCAGCGCGCGGGCGGTGGCGACGCCGATGCGCAGCCCGGTGAACGAGCCCGGCCCGGTCCCCACGGCGATCAGGTCGAGGTCGGCGAAGGCGAGCCCGGCCCGGTCGAGCAGCGCGCGCGCGAGCGCGAGCAGCTGGGCGGTGTGGCGCGGGCGCTCGCCGGGCTCGGGGTCGTCGCGCGCCTCGAGCGGCTCGGCCCCGGTGCCCGGGACCAACGCCACGGCGGTGGCGGCGGTCGCCGTGTCGAAGCCCAGCGTGGTTATCGGACGACCTCCACCGCGCGCCGGTCGCCGCCGGCGTGGCGCAGCACGACCCGGACGGCGGGCGGGCGCCCCAGCTCGTCGGCGGCCAGCGCCTCGGGCCACTCGACGAAGACGACGCGATCGCCGGCCAGCTCGTCGTCGAGCAGCGCCAGGTCCTCCTCGTCGGCGCCGGCGCCGCGCAGGCGGTAGAGGTCGAGGTGCGAGACCGGCAGCCGCGCGTCCTCGTAACGGCTGGCCAGCGTGAAGGTCGGGCTGGTCACCCGGCCGGCATGGCCCAGCGCCCGCACCGCGCCGCGCACGAGCGTCGTCTTGCCCGCCCCGAGCTCGCCCTCGACGAGCACGAGGTCACCGGGTCGGAGCGCAGCGGCCAAGCGGGCGCCGAGCGCCTCGGTCTCCTGTGCGCTGGCCGTCTCGAAGCGCTCAGAAAAGGGTCTCATCGACCGTGCGCAGCCGCAGGCCGACGCCCGACATGAGCAGGCCGAGGCCGAGCAGCGCCATGCCGGGGACCTCCATGCCCGTGCGCGGCAGCGCGACGGCGGGGGCAGGCGTGGCCGGCGCCGGCATGGCCTGGGCCGGCGCGGTCGAGGAGCCCGACGGCGAGGAGGGCGGCACCGGCGGCTTCGAGCTGAGGCCGGGCTCGGTGGGCGTCGTCTGGGTCTGGCGCGCCGTGCGCCGCGGGCTCGTGCTGGTGGTCGACGGGCGGCGCTGGGACGTGTTCGAGCTGCCGAACGGGTCCTGGTACTGGTCGTCGCCGGCTCCCTGGGCGCGCGCAGGGGCCGCGGGCAGCGTCAGAGCGAGGGTTGCGAGCACGGGTACAAGGCGCCGGGTTCCGGGCATGGGCCCCGCAGGGTATTGCAGGCGCCCGATGGATCGGCGCGCCGGCGGACCCGCTAGCGTCGCGCGGATCAGCCGCCCCTTGCACATTCTCCTGCTCACGGACCGGGACTGGACGCACCCACAGGGCGGCGGGACCGGGACGAACCTGTACGGCCAGGTTTCGCGCTGGACCGCCTGGGGCCACCGCGTGACGGTGATCGCCGGCGACTACCCCGGCGCCCAGCGCTGCGAGCGCCTGTCGCCGAACCTCGTCGTCCACCGCATGGGCACCCGCCTGACGGTCTTCCCGCGCGCCGCGCTCGCGGTGTGGCGCGGACTGGGGCGCGACGCCGACGTCGTTGTCGAGGTGATCAACGGGATCGCCTTCTTCACGCCGCTGTGGTGGTTCCTGCGCAAGCCGCGCGTCGCGCTCGTCCATCACGTCCACCAGGCGCACTACGAAGCCGAGATGGGCCGGCGCGGGCGCGTCGCCGCCTTCTTCGCCGAGCGGGCGCCGCTGCGCTGGCTGTACCGCGGCACCGACGTGCTGACGATCTCCGACGCCGCGCGGGCCGAGCTCGTCGACCTCGGCGTCGCGCGCGAGCGCATCCACGTCGCCTACCTGGGCGTCGAGCCGTCGCAGTTCCGTCCGGGCGTCCGCTCGCCCGAGCCGTCGCTGCTCTACCTCGGGCGGCTCAAGCAGTACAAGCGCATCGAGGTCGCGCTCGACGTGCTCGAGGGCGTGCCCGGCGCGGTGCTCGACATCGCCGGCGACGGCGACCATCGCGCCGCGCTCGAGGCCGAGATCGCGCGGCGCGGACTCACAGACCGCGTGCGCTTCCACGGCTTCGTGCCCGAGGACGGCAAGGCCGAGCTCTACGGACGGGCGTGGCTGTCGCTGACGGGGTCGTCGGCCGAGGGCTGGGGCCTCACCGTGATGGAGTCGGCGGCGTGCGGGACGCCGAGCGCGGCGCTGCGCGTGGGCGGGCTGGAGGAGTCGATCGTCGACGGCGTCACCGGGCTGCTGGCCGGCACGCCGCAGGAGCTCACCGCCAAGGTGCGCGCGCTGGTCGCCGACCCGGTGCGCCGCGACCAGCTCGGCGCGGCGGCCGAGGCGCGCGCCCGCGGGTTCACCTGGGAGACGACCGCCCAGGCCAACCTCGCGGTCCTCGAGAAGGCGGCCGCCGCGCCGCGCACGTCGCTGCGCGAGCAGATGCGCAGCTCCGAGACGGCCAAGGCGGGCGCGCTCGCCGCCGCCACGCTCGGGGCCAACGCGGTCCAGCTCGGCTTCACGGTCGTCTTCACCCGCCTGCTCGGCGGGACCGGGTACGGGTCGCTGGCCGCGCTCGTCTCGGCCTTCCTGATCCTGCTCGTCGGGGGCCAGGCGCTGCAGGTCGCCGCCGCGCGGGAGACCGCGCTGCGGTCGCTCGGCGAGGGCGGCCGGCTCGCCGCGACGCTCGGCGCGTGGAGCCGCCACCTCGCCATCGGGACGCTGGCGGCGGGGGCGGTCGGCCTCGTCCTCCGCGTGCCGCTCGCCCACCTCGTGGGCGTGCCCGAGCATCCCATCGCCGCGGCGGCGATCCTCCCGACCGGCGGGCTGTGGCTGCTGCTCTCGCTCCAGCGCGGCGCGCTGCAGGGCGCGCACGCGTACGCGCCCGTCGGGATCAGCCTGGTCGTCGAGGCGCTCGGCCGGCTCGTGTGCGGGCTCGTGCTCGTGCTCGCCGGCGCCGGCGTGACCGGCGCGTTCCTGGGCACGCCGCTGGCGCTGATGCTCACGTCGATCGGCCTCGCCGTCGTCTTGCGGCGGCGGCTCGGGCGGCCCGAGGGCCACGAGGCGTCGCGCTCGCTCGGCTCGTTGCTGCGCGGCGCGTGGGCGCCCGTCGGCGGGCTCGCGCTGCTCGCGCTGCTGCAGAACGTCGACGTCATCGTGGTGCGCCACCAGGTCGGCGGCGACCGCGCGGGCGCCTATGCGGCGGCGGCGGTCGCCGCGAAGGCCGTCGTCTGGGTGGCGATCGGGATCGCCCTGCACCTGCTGCCGGAGGCGACGCGCCGCGCCGCCGCGGGCCTGGACCCGCTGCCCGTCCTGCGCCGCGCGCTGGCGGTCCTCGCCGTGGTCTCCCTCCCGGCGCTGGCCATCTTCGCCGCGGCGCCGCGGCTGCTGCTCTCGCTCGCCTTCGGCAGCGAGTTCACGAGCGCGGCCGGCGCGCTGGTCGTGCTCGGCCTCGCGATGACGCTGCTCGCCTGCGCCTACCTGACGGTCCAGTACATGCTCGCGCTCGGCCGGACGAGCTTCCTGTGGGTGCTCGGCGTCGTCGCGGTCATCGAGCCGTTCCTGCTCAGCTCCGGCACGTTCTCGCTCGTGTCCTACGCGGCGCTCGTGCTCGCGCTGCAGTGCACGGCGGCGCTCGGGGTGCTCGCCCTCGCGCTGCGGCTGCGCCGGAGCGCGCGGCTGGTCGCCAGCACGGGATGACCGGCGCGCCGGCCGGCGTCGAGGGCTGGCTGACCGACGCCCAGGCAGACCGCCTCGCCGCCGCCGCGCGCCGCCTCGGCCCGGGCGCGCGGGTCGTCGAGATCGGCTCGTTTCGCGGGCGCTCGACGATCGTGCTGGCCGGCGCGGCGCCCGCCGACGCCGAGGTCGTCGCCATCGACCCGCACCTGGGCTCCGATCGCGGCCCGCAGGAGATCGCGGCGCAACCGGAGCTCGGCGAGGCGGACGCGGCGGCCTTCCGGGCGAATCTCGAGCGCTTCGGGGTCGCCCGGCGCGTGCGCCACGTGCGCGCGCTGTCGCACGAGGCGCTCGGGGCCGTCGACGGCGCGGTCGACCTGCTCTACGTCGACGGCGCGCACCGCTACGGGCCCGCCCGGGCCGATCTGCGGGAGTGGGGCGGGCGCGTGCGGGCCGGCGGCGCGCTGCTCGTGCACGACGCCTTCTCGTCGGTCGGCGTCACGCTGGCGCTGCTGCGCGGCGTGGTCTTCGCCCGCGACTGGCGCTACCGCGGGCGCGCCGGGTCGCTCGCCGAGTACGCGCGCGCGCCGGTGTCCGGACGGGCGCGGGCGCGCAACGCCGCCGTCCAGCTCGGCCAGCTGCCGTGGTTCGCGCGCAACCTGGTCGTCAAGCTCCTGATCGTGGCTCGGCTGCGGTCCGGGCCCTGGCCGTACTGAGCGCGGGTCGCCGATTCCCGCGGCGTGTGGACGCCGCCGCGCGTCGCCAGACGCCGGCGGCCGCGCTACGAAGGCCCCCGCCCTGCATACGCGCGGCCGCCGACCTCTGGCTCGCCCGGCGACGCCCACGCATCCACGGGTGATCGGCGACCCGCGCTCAGCACCCGCCAGAGCGCGGCGCCGAGGCAGCAGACCGCGAGCACGCCGATCCAGTGCGCGGCGATGCGCTGGGCCGCGTAGTTGGTGTCGTAGCCGCCGCGGTCGCCGCCGGCCGTCGCGTAGAGGATCGGCACCGGGACGAGCAGCAGGGCCCCGGCGGCGAGGGCCAGGCGGCGGGCGGGGATGCCGCGGGCGAGGACGAGCGCCACCGCCGGCCCGAGGACGACGCCGGCGCGGATGGCGAAGACGAAGCCCAGGACGAGCGCGGCCACGGCGCCGGCGGCCAGCGCGCGGCGCAGCGGCCAGCGGCGCGGGGCGGGGTCGTCGGGCAGCGGGGCGGGCGTCGGCGCGGCGATCGGGCGGCGGCGCCGGCGGACGACGAGCGCCGCGGCGAGGGCCAGGCACGTGAGCAGCGAGACGCCGTAGCCCCACGGGAGCAGCCGGTCGGGCGCGAAGACGATGTCCGCGGTGCGGCAGCCCGGCTCGACCCGCCAGGCGTTGGCGAAGCCCTGCAGCGGCACGGGCGGTCCGAGCGAGCGACCGTCGCACGTCGCCCGCCACCCGCGGTCGTAGCTCTCGCCGTACACCAGCCAGCCGGGGCGCCGGACGTCGAGTCGCACGCCGGCGCGGTCGCCGTTGCCCGGGCGGCCGGTGTCGAGGACGCGCCCGGCCCCACCACGCACCCGGCGGCCGCCGCCGACCGGCCCCGGCGACCGCAGCCGCAGCGCGTCGACCCGCACGATCCCGCGGCCGCCGAAGACGTCCTGGCGACCCGCCGGCAGGGCGACGGGAGGTCCGCAGGCGACGGCCCGCAACGGGCGCCCCGCGTCGAGGTCGGCGACGTCGCCGGTGACCCGCAGGCGGATGCGGCCGGCCGAAGTCTCGAGCGCGGCGTCGCCGCAGCGGCCCCGCACGGCCCCGGCGCCCCGGGGCCGCAACCGCGCGCCCGGCACGCCGGCGACCTCCGCGACGCCGACCGCGCGCCGTCGGCGCTCGCGGCCCGTCGCGCCGCGCGGGAAGCGCGCGCGCAGCACGGTCAGCGCAAAGCGCCGGCCGCGCACAGGCGCCGGGAGCTCGACGGTTCCGGAGCGGACGGCGAGCGGCGCGAGCGCGCGGCCGTCGACGGCGAGGGCCACGCGGACCGGCGCGCGGACCGTCGCGCGCGGAGCGAGCAGGCGCAGCCGGCGCACGGTGACCGGGCGCGGCGTGCGCCAGCGCAGGACCGGGCGGCGCGCCGACCACGGGCCGAGCCACGCGGTCGCCGGATCGCCGTCGAAGGCGCTCGACGCGCGGGCGGACGGGTCGTTCTGGTAGCGCCCCGACGAGGCGGCCGCCAGCGCGCCGCGCGTGCCCGCGAGGCGATCGAGCGCGGCATCCGGGGCGCGCGGGTCGACGCTCGTCCACGCGTCC
>DASXRF010000187.1:0-14141 GCA_036506755.1 Solirubrobacteraceae bacterium
GACCTGCGCGGCCATGAGCTTGGCCATGCTGATCTCGCGCACGGGGTAGGCGCCGTTCGCGTACGCGTAGGCGGTCGCGTAGATGAGCTGCTGGGTCGCCTCGAGCTGGAGCGCCATCCGGGCGAACTTGTGCCGGATCGCCTGGAAGGACCCGATGGGCTTGCCGAAGGCCTGGCGGTCCTTGGCGTACTGGAGCGTCTTGTCGAACGCCCAGCGCGCGTAGGACAGCGACCCCGACGCGCCGATCAGCCGCTCGGCCTGCAGCTCCCACATGATCTGGTGAAAGCCCCGGCCGGGCCGCCCGAGGACCGCGCTGTCCGGCACGCGAACGTCCTCGAACGCAAGCAGTGCGGTGTCCGAGGCGTGCATGCCCATCTTCGAGAGCTTCTTCTCGCGCACCACGCCGGGCGTGTCCATCGGGACGAGGAAGACGGTGAAGCCCTCGTAGCCGGCGTCGGGGTCGGTCTTGACGACGAGCATGATCATGCTCGCCCGGTGGCCGTTGGTGATGTAGGTCTTCGAGCCGTTGATGACCCACTCGTCGCCGTCGCGCACCGCACGCGTCCGGATGCCGGCGACGTCGGATCCCGCGTCGGGCTCGGTGATCCCCAGGCAGAAGATCTCCTCGCCCGAGACGCCGGCGGGGATCCAGCGCCGCTTCTGCTCCTCCGAGCCGAACTGGAGGATCGGCGGAATGACCATGTCGGTGTGGACGGACAGCCCCATCAGCAGGCCGCCGCTGCCCGACCGGCCCATCTCCTCGGCGAGGACGAGGTTCGTGTAGTAGTCGCCGGCCTGGCCGCCGTACTCCTCGGGGACGGACAGGCCTAGGAACCCGAGTTCGCCCATGCGCCGGACGATCGCGTCCGGGAAGGTGGTCTGCTCCCACTCCTCGACGTGGGGAACGATCTCCCGCCGCACGAACGCGCGGATCGACTCGCGCAGCGCCTCGTGCTCGTCGGAGAAGATGGACGGGCGCAGCCTGGCCGCGAAGTCGGGCCGGATGACGTCCTGCGTCGCCATGTCAGCCTCCCACGGCGGTCGTGGCCAGCAGCTCGTCGACGACCGCCTTGGCGGTCTCCGCGCACGACTGCGTGCCGCCGCTGCCGTAGTCGCGCACGCCGTCGCCCACATTCCACAGGTTGTCGAGCGGCGTCTCGCGCGGAAGCTCGAACCCGGACAGCGCCCGCTGGGCGGGCCACTCGCCGCGCATCACGCGCACGTCGATCACGCGAGCGTCGGCCATGCCGGGCAGCTGGTCGCGCAGCTCCTGCAGCGAGAGCTCGACCTCGCGCTCCTCGTCGAAGGCGCCGACGGCGGGCCGCGGGACCGCATAGACGACCGCGAGGTGCCAGCCCTCGGGCGCGAGCTCGGGGCAGGTCGTCGTGAGGTTGCCCATGTTGCAGATGCGGTCGGTGTCGGCGAAGAGCAACAGCCCCGGCGCATCGATCAGCGGCTCGCGGCTCGCGACGTGGATGATGATGTTCGCCGTCGGTCGCGCCTTCGAGCGCACCGAGTGGACGTACTCGGCGTCGAGCGCGTGCTCGCCGCAGAGGCCGATGGTGGCGACCGGGCCGATGTTCGAGATCGCGGCCCCGCACGCCACCTCGACGTCCTCCCCGCCGCGCCGGATCGTCGCCGCGGTCACTCGGCCGTCGGCGACCCGCAGCGCGCTGACCTCGCTGTCGAGCCACACCTCGCCCCCGTGACGCTCGACGACCTCGGCGAGCGCGCGGCAGACGCCGATCGTGCCCTCGGGGTGGAAGCCGAAGCGCTTGAACGCGCCCTTCTGCGTGAAGTAGGTGAGGAACGCCCGGGCCGGGATCTCGTCGGCGTTGACGGCGAAGATCGCCGCGGCCATGTTGCGGAAGAGCCGGTGCGCCGTCGTGTTGGACGTCGCGCCGGACAGCCACTGCTCGAGCGTGAGCTGCTCCTCCGGCAGCTCGCCCTTGCGCGCGCTGCCAAGCTGGGTCATGAGCTTCGCGCCGCGCTTCGTGATCTGGTTGAGCAGCATCGCCCAGCCGCCCTTGCTCGGGTTGATCGTCTTGCCCTTGATCCGGAAGACGTTCGCCGGATCGGGGACGCGCAGCTCGTACGGGGCCCCGACGTCGCGAAAGGTCTCCTCCATGGCGCCGCCGAGCTCGAGCGCCACCGCGCCGGTGTTGACCTTGAAGCCGTCTACCTCGAAGGTCGAGGCGCGGCCTCCGACGCGGTCGCCTCGCTCGACGAGGAGCGGCCGGTGGCCGGCCACCGCGAGGCGCGCCGCGGCGCACAGGCCGCCGACGCCCGCGCCGACGATCAGGACGTCGCGCTGGTCGGTCATGTCCCCATCCCCATCTGGAGCCCTCCGCTGACGTTGAGCACCTGGCCGTGGACGTAGTCGGACAGCGGCGAGCAGAGGAAGTAGACGCCGCGCGCCGCCTCCTCAGGCGTCGCCGAGCGCCCGAACGGGATGAACATCTCCGCCGTCGATCGCGCCTGCTCCGGGATGCCGAGCGTGATGCGCCGCTCGCCCGCCTGCACCTCGCCGACGGTGCCGACGGGCGCCGTCATCCGCGTGTCGATGAAGCCGAAGGCGATCGCGTTGACGTTGATCTTGAAGGCGCCCCATTCCTTGGCCAGCGCGCGGGTCAGACCGACCGCCCCCGCCTTCGCCGCGGCGTAGGCGACCTGGCCCGCGTTGCCCATCATCCCGGCGAGCGAGCTGACGTTGACGACCTTGCGGAAGACCTCGCGGCCGTCGGCCCGTTCGGCCTTGGCCGGCTCGCGCAGGTGCGGGGCCGCCGCGCGCAGCACCTTGAACGGCACGACGGTGTGGATGTCGAGCATCGCCTGGAACTGCTCGTCGGTGACCTTGTGGATGGGCCCGTCCCAGGCGTAGCCGGCGTTGTTGACGACGATGTCCAGGCGCCCCCAGCGGTCGACCGCGGCCGCGACCGCGCCCTCGGGCACGCCGGGCTTGGTCAGGTCGCCGGCATGCGCGGCGCCCTCCCCGGCCAGGTCCGCGGCGACGGTCTGGGCCCGGTCGGCGTCGATGTCGCTCACGAGCACCTTCGCGCCGGCCTCGCTCAGCTTGCGCGCGACCTGCTCGCCGATGCCCTGCCCTGCGCCCGTGACCATCGCCACGCGCCCGTCCAACTCCGCCATAAGACCGTCTCCTGTCGTCGACCGTGAGCGTAATCATACAATATGTTAGGACATAGTGTCCGAGAATCAGCAGGCGCCCGACAGACGCGGGTAGGCGAGATGCGAGTCGGCGGGCCCGGTGTCGCCCCGGCCCGTCTGCGTGTCGGCTATGCCGCCCGGCTTGGGATACGGATCCCATCCGAGCGCCTTGACGCGTCCGAGGATGCCGGCGGTGAGCAGCTTGTTGACGGCGGCGCTCGTCTTCGGGTCGTAGGCCACCGGTGCGCTCTCCGAGAACACCGCGTGGATGCGCGCGGCGTGGCCGGTCGCGTCGTAGAAGTTGGCACCGGACGCGAGGTTCGCGAGGTGAACGCCGACCTCCCTGGTGTACGGCTCGACGTATTTCGCCAGCGGGTCCAGCCGACAGAACGCGCTGCGCAGCTGCGGAAGCGCCTTGTCGAGGCCGGGCGCGACCCGCCGGATGCCGGCGAGCGCGCCCTCGAGCGGCGCGGCCGTACGTCCAAGCTCGCCGGCGGCGACCCGCGCGTCCGTCGTGGCCGGGCGCAGCAGGCGCATGGTCGGCGCCAGGCCGCGGACGGCCGTCGCCGTGTCGCCCACGACCGGCCCGGCCACGCGCGTGACGCCGCGCAGCAGCGTGGAGGTGCGGCGGACCTGCGTGAGCGTCGACGGAAGCTGGGCGAGCAGGTCGCGCATCGCGGCGTCACGCGCGGCCAGGCTCTCCGCGACCGCCCGCCCCTGGCGCGAGGCCAGGCGGATGTCGGCGCCGCGCCGGCCGATCGCGGCCGTGATCGTTCCGAGGCCCCCCACCAGGCGCGCGACCCGGGCCCGGTCGGTCGCGAGCACTCTCGCGACCGGCGTGCCCCCCTGCACCGTGTCGCTCAGGCCGCCGAGCAAGGCGTTGAGCCGGGCGCCCTGACCGCCGACCCCGTTCTCGAGCCCCCGGAACATCTGCCTCGCGCGCTCGCGGGTTCCCCGGTCGAGCACCGACAGGACCTGGTCGATCTGCACCGGCTCGATGGCCTGGCGCAGCGGCAGCACGCCGCCGCCGGCCACCGCGGGCGCGTTCGCGCTCCCCGGGTAGAGCTCGACGTAGCCCTCGCCGGCGATCGTCCGCAGCCGCACCTCCACCCGGGCGTCGCGCCGGATCGGCGCGTACCGCTTGCGCAGCCCGAGCGTGAGCAGCGCGCGGCGGCCGCGCACGCGCACGTCCGCCACGCTGCCGACCCTGAGCCCGGCGATCCGGACCGTCGCGCCCGGGTAGACCCCCTGGGCGGAGGGCACCAACGCGTCGATGCGGTAGCTCTCGCCGCTGCCCCACACGCCTCCGGTCCTGAGCAGCACGGCGAGGAAGGCGACGGCGACGAGCACGGCGAGCACGACGGCGACGACGTGACCGCGGAAGCTTCCGGCGGGGGCGTGCATCAGCGCCCTCCTCCCGGTCCGGGCTCGCCGCCGATCGGGCGGCCCGGAGCGCAGCTGTCGCCGGCGAAGACGTTCGGGTCCTTGGTCAGCGACGACGCGCCGAGCCCGGTGGTGAGGTACGCCCGCGGGGACGGTCCGCGCGCGTCGCCCATCTTGAAGACCGAGGGGGTCCACTGGAAGAACCGGTCGAGCGCGTACAGGCAACCCGTCGTCGTGTGGGTGACGTGGTCGATGTCGCCGACCTGGGGGCGGAGCGCGGCGGCCGTCTCGCCGAGCCGGCCCGAGATCGGGACCAGCGTGTCGGACAGCCGCCTGAGCCGGTGCACCGGGTCGCGCAGGCGCAGCACCGCCGGCGCGGCCGCGGTGCTGAGCGAGCGCAGGGAGCTCAGCGCGCCCGACAGCCGGTCCGCCGCGGGGCGGAGGTCGATGACCGCGCGGTCGACGTCGCCCAGGACACCGCGGACCGCCGCGAACGAGGTGTCGAGCTCGCCGAGGGTCGGCGGGAGCTCGGCCAGCGTCGCCTCGAGGTCGGGCGAGCCGGCCGCCGTCGCGCCAAGCGTCTCAGAGCCCGCCCCGACGAGCGTCCGGAGATCGTGCTCGCGCCGAGCGAGCTCCGCGGTCAGCAGCGTCGAGTTGTGGACGAGCCGCCGCGTCAGCCGGGCGCGCTGGGCGAGCTCGCCGGTCAAGACGCCGGCGCCCCGGAGGAACGGGACGACCTGGACGAACGCGGCGCGCAGGTCGTCGCCGCGGTCCCGCAGGCCGCCGCCGAGCTCGTCGAGCGTGCGCGCGAGCCGATCGCGCGTGGCGGGGCTGAAGGTCTGCAGCACGTCCGCGACGTTGACCGCCGTCTGCGTTTGCGCGCCGGGCACGGGGCGGTCCTCGCCCGCCTCCCCGGCCGCCCGCGTCCCCGCGTCCACGATGTCCAGGGACATGTCCTGCAGCACCGTGCGCGGGCGCAGCATGGCACGGGCGTCGCGGTAGACGGGACCGAACGTCTTCTCGACCTTGGCGGTGATGGAGGCGTGGCCGCCGGCGAGCTCGACCTTCGCGATCGAGCCGGCGCCGATGCCCTTGAAGGTGACGTCCTGAACACCGCCGCGCACGGCCCGCGCGCTGTCGACCTCGAAGCGCACGGTCTGCGTCGGCGTGTAGATGTCGCGCGCGACGTTGGAGATGATGAAGGCGATGCAGGCAAGGGCGACCGCGCCGCCCGCCGCGACCACGACGGCCGGCCGCACGGAGCGACGGAGCTCGAGCGCCAGGCGGGCCCGGTCGAAGCGCTCGGAGAGGTGCTCGCGGACCTCGATCACCGGCGGCCTCGCTTCACCGGGAGGTGCAGGACGCGGTCGAGGGCACCGACGAGGGAACCGCAGTCGACGAGCCGCGGATCCTCCGGGTCGGTGACGTACTGCCGGCACGGGAACGTGTTGACGGTGTTCGCCCCGCCGAACGCCGGGAACCGGAACCAGTGGGCCTCCGCGTCGAACGGGGCTGCCGCGCCCGTCAGCCCGGCGAAGGTCGGGCCGACCATCTCGTAGGTCGCGCGACGGCTCACCGGGTCGACCTTCGCCAGCGACGGCAGGACGTCGTCGGCGACCCGCCGGACGCTCGGGTCGAGCCCGGTGAGCAGCGGCGCCGTGTCGCGCGCGGCGGAGGCGAGGTTGCCGGACGCTGGGCGCAGCGACCGCAGCAGCGGGGCCGCCTCGGCAAGTAGCCGATCGGCTCCGGTCACAACGGGGCGCAGCGTGCGGATGGTCGGCGCCAGGTCGCGCGCCGGCCTGTGCAGGCGGCCGATGAGCGGGTCGGCGAGGGCCAGCGTGGCGTCGAGGCGCGTGACGGTCGCGCGCGTCGAGGCGAGCGCGCCCGGAGCGCTGTGCAGCGCGTCCCGGAGGTCGCGCTGGCGGCGCGCCGTCGCGCCGAGCGTCGTCGCCGCGTCGGCGACGACCTCCTGCAGGCGGTCGTCTTGGACGGTGGCGGTGACGGCCGCGGCGTTGTGGCGCAGCTCGCGCAGCTCGCCCGCGTACCGGCCGCGCAGCGCCTTGGACGCGCGTCCCACCGCCGGCGAGACGCCGGCGAGCTGCTCGAGCGCGAGCGCCGGCGCCTGCGGATCGGCGAGGGCGCGCGGCGCTTGGTGGACGATGCTGCGCAGTCCGCGGCGGGCGTCGGGCGTGAACGTGCTCGTCACGTCGTCGAGCTCGACCTGGTTCGTCGTGCGGCTCGCCGCGATCGGTCGCGCGCCGAGGCGCCCGAGGTGTCCCGGGTCGAGGTCGACGGCGAGGTTGCCGCCGAGGATGGTGCGGTAGCGGATCGAGGCGCGTGCGTCGGCGTGCACGGGCAACGCGTCCTTGAAGACCTTCATCTGGACGGTCGCGGACCGGCCTCCGGGGTCGAGCCGGATGTCCTGCACCGTCCCGGCGTCGACACCGTGGACGCGCACGGGGCTGCCGGGGCTGAGCTTGCCGGTGTCGGCGAAGACCGCGAGCACGACCTCGCCGTCGCGTGGGAAGACCGCGCGCACGAGCCCGCCCATGGCGGTGGCGCACACGGCGGCGAGCACGGCCAGGAAGGCCGCGCCGACGAGCCAGCGAGGCACGCTCTCGATCCGCGACGTCATCGCCGCGGCCGTCCCGAGAGCCGGTCGACGTTGTAGCGCGGGCCGGGCGAGTAACGGCACGGCGCCGGGTAGGCGTTGCGGACGACGGCGCCCTTGGGAAGGAGGGCGGCCTGCGCGTCGGGACCGAGCCCGGCGACCGACTCGTTGGACCCGATCGCCTCGATCCGCAGCGAGTTCAGCGGTCCGATCCTGCCTCCGCCCCTGACGCCGTAGCCGAGCATGCTTCGCCAGTTCTCCGCGAAGTTGTCGAGATCGCAGCGCCGGCGGCCGACCTCGCGGACGGGCGCGCGCAGATGGGAGAGCCCCTCGCCGACCGGCCGAAAGACCGGGTCCAGGGCGCGCGTCGTCGTGAGGAGGCTCGGGACCGTCTCGCCCGCCGCGTCGAGCAGCGGCCGCGCCCGGCGCAGTGGCGTGCGGGCATCGCGCAGGAGCGCGGCCGAGGCGCGCAGCGCGGCCGGCGCGGCGGGCAGCGTCTGGTTGGCGGCCGCCGCGAGCGCCCGCGTCGTCGCGAGCAGCCGCCGGCCGTCGCCCAGGCCGCGATTCGCGGCGCTCAGCGCCGGCGGCGCCGCCTGCAGCGTCGCCCGCACGTCGGCGCGGCGGTCGGCGAACGGCCGGAGCGCGTCGGCGCCCGGGCCGAAGCCATGCACCATGTCGTCCTTGGCGGAGTCGAGCGCCGTGAACGCGTCTCGGACCGACGGGAGCAGTTCGGCGGCCGCCTCCCCGCGTGACAGGACCGCGTCGCTCGTGCGTTGGAGGTCGGCGAGGAGCGACGGAGCGTCAGCCAGCGCCGCGTTGAGCGCCTGGCCGCGGTCGGCGAGCCCGGCGCCGAGGCTGCGGATGCTGTCCCCGAGCGCCGCGCGCGTGCGCGCGTCGAACGTGCGCAGCGCCTCCGGCAGGCCGTTCGTGATGCCGGCGCCGCGAATGGTGCCGCCGGAGCGCAGCAGCCGGCGCGACGTGCCCGGCGTGAGCTCGAGGAAGCGCGCCCCGAGCAGACCGAGGGCGCGCACGCGGGCGGTCGTCCCGGCGGGCAGCGGGGCCGCCGAGGGCTGGACCTCCACACCGACGAGCGCCGTCCCTCCCGGCCCCGGGCGCTTGTCGACCACCTGCCCGACGCGGACGCCGACGACGTCGACCGGCGAGCCGGCACGCAGGCTCCCGGCGTCGGGCAGCTCGACGTTGAGCCTGTAGTGGCTCGCGAACGGCAGTCCCCGCGAGGCGTTCAGCAGCACGGCCGCCGCGAGGCCGATGACGGCGGTGACCGCGAGCCCGCGCGCGAGCGCGCGCGCAGGGCGCACCCCGTCACGGCGACGCCGATGCCCGCGCCAGACGCTCATGAGCCGAGCAGGTAGTCGAGGAGCTTGTCCGCGGAGTGTCTGCCGTCGCCGGCGGGGTCGGGCACCTGCGGCGCGCCCGGCAGCTTGGGAAGCGGAACGTCCGGCACGGCGGGAAGCGGAGGGACGTCGGGGACCTTCGGCGCCGGGACCGCGGGATGCGGCACAGGAACGCCGGGGAGCGGCGTTGCCGTCGGCGCCGGCGCCCCAGGCCGAGGCGAGCGGCGGGCCCGGCGACGCGTCTCGGGATCCTTGTCCACCGCGCTCTGGAGCAGATCCGGCGCGATGCGCAGATCGGCGCGGAAGAAGTGCCCGACGCCGTCGCGCTGCTGGATCGCCCGGGCCCAGCCCTCGATGGTCCCGAGGAGGTCGTCCACGCTGAGGCCGAGCGCGCTGCTGGCCGGGCGCAGATCGCCGGCGAAGCCGCTGACCGTCTCCAGGAACGGGACCGCGCGGCGCAGCGCCGGTGTCGCGTCGCGCGCGAGGAGGCTGAGGTGGGGCGCCACGTCCGCAGCCGTGGCCAGCGTCGGACGCGCCGCCACGTCGAAGCCGGGGACGGCGCCGAGCGTGGAGGCCAGAGGCGCAGCGCTCGCGCGCAGGTTCCGGGCGGCCGGGCCCAACGGGACGGTCGTCGCTCGCAGCTCGCGCAGGAAGCCACGCAGGGTGCGCAGGGTCCGCGGCGCGTCACGCAGCGTCGCGCGCAGCTCGGCGCGCCGCTCGGCCACCGTGGCAAACGTCCCCGCGAACCCGTGGACGAGACGTCCGAGGTCGCGTCGCTGCCCGGCCACCGCCCGCAGGAAGCCATCGCTGCGCTCGACGACGTGCGCCAGCGCGCGGTTGTCGCCCGCGAGCTGCTCGAGCAGCCGGGCGACCGAGTGCGTGCTCGTGGGCAGCCGGCTGAGCAGCGCGTTGAAGTCCGTGCGCCGGCCGGTGAGCGCCGTGCCCGCCTCGTTGATCAGCACGGCGAGCCGGACGCGGGTGTCGCTGTCGAGCACGTCGAAGACGTCCTGGAGGTCGACGGGCGTCTCGACGCGCGCGGGCGGGATCGTCGCGCCCGAGGGCAGCGGCCGGGCGCGGTCCCCCGGGTCGATCTCGACGAGCTTGGACCCGAGCAGGTTCGACGGACGCACCTGCGCGCGCGCGTTGCGGCCCACTCGAGCGCGGTCGCGGTCGAGCTCGAGCCGCGCCACGACGTCGCCGCGGGGGCCTATCGCCAGGTCGGCCACCTTGCCGACGTCGACGCTGCCGATCGTGACCGGCGAGCCTTTGATCAGTCCGTTCGCGTTCGCGAGCTCCAGGCGCAGGACGTACGGGTCGCCGCCGCGCAGCGCCAGGAGGAGGACCCCGGCGAGCGCGCCGGACAGGGCGAGGATCGCGATCACACGGGGCACCGTCATCCGCCCGCCCTCGCCTCTGGGTCCTTCGACGGGTCGGTGCTGTCACGGCCCACACCGCACTCGTCCATGAACCGCGGCTTGCCGACGTTCGCCCCCGGCGGCCGGGGGAAGGCGTAGGTCAAGCCGGGGAACGCGGCCGACACCTGCTGCGAGGACATCGTCGTCTCCTCGGGGAAGGGCAGCGAGTTCGCGTGGATGCGCGCGTACTTGTCCGCGGCGTCGCCGTTCTGGATGAAGCCTCCCCACGTGCTGGCGAAGCCGGCGATCTCCGGGGCATACGGCGTGATGCAGCGCAGCTGGGTCGAGGCGTCGCGGCCGATCGACCCGAGGCGCGGCAGCAGCGGCGCGGCGCGGTCGAGCAGCCGGACGACGTCCGGCGCGGCTCGCCGGAGGTCGCGCAGGGTGCCCGCGGCGAGCGGCGCGACCGACGTCACGCGCCGCAGCAGCGCGTTCGCTCGCGGCGTGATCCCGCGCAGCTCGCGGACCCCGGGCGCCAGCTCTCCGGCCAGCTCGCGCACCTCGCCCAGCGTCCCGTCGGCCCGCGCGAGGGTGGTTCGGGTCGCCGACAGCGTTCCCGGGGCGTCGGCCAGCGTGGCCCGCAGGCCGCTCGCCTCGCTCGCGACGGCGTCGAACGTCTGCGCGAGGGACGCGAGGAGCGGCTCGACGCCCGGGTTCGCGGTGTTGACCGCGTGCACGACCCTGTCGGTCGACCGCACGAGCGCGTCGAGCTCCTCCGGATCGTCGCCGAGGTCGGCGAGCAGCCCGCGCGCCTGTCGCAGCGCCGGGGGCGTGGCGGCGAGCACACGGCGCAGCGGGAGGGCGGCGCTCGCGAGCGCAGCGCCGCTCGCGTCGATCGTCCGCCTGAGGTCGGAGCGTCCGCGCGCGTCGAACGTGCGCAGCAGATGGTCGATCTCGACCGGGGCGACCGTGTCCGCCAGCGGGATCAGCGCGCCGTCGGGCAGAGCCGGGCCGCGGCGGCCGGGAAGGAGCTCGACGTACCGGCTCGAGAACGCCGTCGTGCCGCCCCACCGCAGCTGGGCGCGCGTCCCCTTGGGCAGCGGCCAGGCCCGCGTGTCGTCGATCACCAGGCTCAGCCGCGCCGTGCGCCCGTCCGTGTGCACGCCCGCGACCCTCCCGACGCGCTGTCCGGCGGCGCGGACGTCGAGCCCCGGCCGGAAGTTCGTGGCCGAGCTGAAGACGGCCTCGAGCCGATGATCGTGCCCGCCGCTCGTGCCGACGACGAGGATGGCGGCGAGGAGAGCGCTCGCAAGCGCCGCCCCAGCGACCAGGCGGCCCGGCACCCGCCTCACCCTCCGATCGGCAGACCGAGGTCTGTTCCGTAGAAGCTGACCACGAAGGTCCCCAGGAGCAGGTGGACCATGACCAGGTTGACGACGACCGCGCGGGCCGACGCCGAGCCGACCGATGCAGGCCCGCCGGCCGCCCGCAGCCCGTAGAAGCACGAGACGAGCAGGATCGAGAGCCCCGTCGCGACGATGCCGAAGAGCGTGTAGATCTGGTCGCCGACGCTCTGCGCGTTCCAGTAGAGGTCGAGGAACACCGACGACGGAACCGCGCCGAGCACCGGGACCGCGACGACGTACGAGCCGACGAACGTCCCGAAGAGCGTCACCGCGGTGGCGACGGGCAGGAAGAGCAGGCCCCCGAGAAGGCGGGTCCCGACCACGAACCGATACGGGTCGATCGCCTCGGACTCGTAGGCATCGATCTCCTCGTTGACCTTGAGCGACCCGAGCTCGCCGACCAGGCCGCAGCCGACCTTCGCCGCGAACGCGTAGCCGAACATCGCGATCGCGGTGAGCCGCGTGTTGTTCAGCGCGACGAGCGACCCGGCGAAGTCCTCCGCGGCCAGGCTGCGCAGGAGGAAGATGAAGAAGTTCGAGGAGGCGCCGCCGATGAAGGCGGCCATCGCGAACAGGAACGGCGTCGTCCCGCGCGCGAGCATCGCCCCCTGGCGCAGCACCTCCGACATGTAGCGGGGGACGCCGCGCAGCGCCAGCAGCGAGCGCCCGGAGAAGACGGCAAGATCGCCGGCCTCCTCGAGCACGCGCTTCGTCGCCGCCCCTGCTGTGGCTGCTCGGACCGCCACGTCAGCCTCGCTGCGTCGTGACCTCGGGGAACAGCGACAGATAGCCGGTGTTGAACACCACCGACAGCGCCCAGAGCGTGAAGAACGTGATCACGACCGTGGCGTTGACCGCGCGTCCGACCCCTTCCGCGCCGCCGCCGGTCGTCAGGCCCTTGTACGAGCTCACGACGCCCACGACGACGCCGACGAGGAAGAACTTCACGAAGAACGCGATCAGGTCGACGGGGTAGATGGCGAGCGACAGGCTCTCGACATAGCTTCCCCGCGAGACGTCGAGCAGCGCGGGGGCCAGCAGGTACAGCTCGCCGACCGTGACGGCCAGGCTGAGCAGGCCGAGCACCGGCGCGATGAGCCCCAGGCCGACGACCCGCGGGACGACGAGACTGCGGATGGTGTCGACGCCGAGCACGGCGAGCGCGTCGAGCTCGTCGCGGATGCGGCGCGCGCCGAGGTCGGCCGTGATCGCGCTGCCGGCCACACCGGCGAAGATCATCATCGTCGCCCACGCGCTCGGCTCGCGGATCGCCGCGATGAATCCCGGGCCCCCGATGCGGTCGCGGGCGCCCAGCAGCTGGAGGATGTTGCCGCCGTAGACGCCGATCAGGGCGATCGCGTAGGCCGAGGACGCGATGAAGAGCGCGAACCAACACCGGCGGATGGCCAGCGATGCCTCGATGACGGCGTCGCGCCACCAGATGAGCGGCCAGCGGACGGCGAGCCGGGCGCTGGCGACGAAGAGCGCGCCCATGCCGCCCGCCGACGCGAGACGCACGTAGAGTCCGCGATCGGCGATCCAACGCTCGAGATCGCTCGACCACGCCCTGCGCCCCCGCCGGGCCTGCTGCCTCCCAAGGCTCGCCCCCACGCCCGGAACGGTACGAATCGGACATCCTGTCCGGTAGCCCCGTCCGGGCTGTTTGGCATCCCCCAGGTGGGGGTTATTGGGCGAGCCGGAGGAACCGCGTCGCCGCCTGCACCCTGTTGGCCGCGCCGAGCTTCGTCAGCAGGCGCGCGACGTGCCCCTTGACGGTCTCCGGGGAGAGGTTCAGGAGCGTGCCGATCTCCCGGTTCGTCCGGCCGGCGGCGAGCAGCCGGGCGATCTCCAGCTCGCGCTCGCTCAACAGCTCGCGCCACTCGTGCGCGCCCAGGCCGGCGTCACGGAAGGCCTCCTCCACGCCGGTCGCCTCGCCCGGGATGAGGACCGGCGCCTCGAGCGCCTCGCGCACGAGCGCCCCGGCCGAGGTGGTCAGGTACCGCAGCTCGCCGGCAAGCGCCCGCATGCGGTCTCGCAGCACCGCCCGGTCGAGCGCGAGCCCGAGCAGATGGCTGCAGAGCTCCACCCGATCCTCGGCCGCCTCGGGTCGGGGCTCGCCGAGGACGACCATCGCCAGCGCCTGTCCCTCGGGCGCGACGACCGAGAGGACAGGTTCCGAGAGCTCGAGCAGCGCGCCGAGTCGGCTCGGCTTGGTCGCGCGGAAGCGCGGTGCGCCCTCGGCTCGCCGAACCGCCTCGCCCTCGGGCGTCCCGTTCACGAGTCGGACCGGCGCCGCCGCGACGCGGCGTCGCCAGCCATCGCTGACGGGGTCGTCGAGCCCGTCGCTGCCGGCGACCACGTGGCCGTCCTGGATCGGCAGCACCACGCCGTGGCCATAGCCGCAGAACGCACAGGCCTCCGCCGGCGCCCGTGCCAGCAGCGCGGCGACGCCGTCCGCGGCGTGCAGGCGCCGCTGCAGCGCCGACAGCTCGGCCGCGGTCACGCGATGTCCATGCCGAGCGGCCCCTCCGGCGCCCCGGCCAGGAACTGCCGGACGAACGGGTCATCGGACTCCCAGAGGCTCTCCCCCGGGCCCGACTGGCGGACGGCCCCCTGGTAGAGGACCGACACGTGCTCGCCGACGATCCGCGCCAGGTCGATGTTGTGCGTCACCGTGATGATCGTGCCGCCGAGGTCGCAGTGACGCTCGACGAGCAGCTCGCCGAGGAGCGCGGTGCGCACCGGGTCGAGCCCGGAGTCCGGCTCGTCGCACAGCACGATCCTCGGCTGCAGCACGAGCGCGCGCGCCAATCCGGCGCGCTTTCGCATGCCGCCGGAGAGCGTCCCCGGGTACTGGCCTCGGGCC
>DASXRF010000188.1:0-4697 GCA_036506755.1 Solirubrobacteraceae bacterium
CCCTTGACGCCGAGCGAGTTGACCGGCGAGGGCGTCTCGGTGCGGTCGGTCTCGAAGCTCGGGACCTCGGCCGCGGTGGGCAGCGCGTAGTCGACGAACGTGCCGGTGACCAGCTGGCCGTCCTCGTCGTAGTGGACCTGCTCGTAGAGCGCCTGGCCGATCGCGTGGACGATGCCGCCGTGGACCTGCCCGTCGATGAGCATCGGGTTGATCGCCGGGCCGCAGTCGTCGACGCTGACGTAGCGCACGACCTCCACGCGGCCGGTGTCGGCGTCGACCTCGACCACGCACGCGTGCGCGCCGAACGGGTAGACGAAGTTCTCCGGGTCGTAGAACGTCGTCTCCTCCAGCCCGGGCTCCATCCCCTCGGGAATGTTCTCCGGCACGTAGGCCGCGCCGGCGACCTCGGCCAGCGTCATGCCCTTGTCGGGCGAGCCGCGCACCTGGAACCTGCCGCCGGCCAGCTCGATGTCCTCGGGCGCGGCCTCGAGCAGGTGGGCGACCAGCCGCTTGGCCTTGTCGGCGACCTTCGCGCACGAGCGCGCGATGCTCTCGCCGCCGACGGCCAGCGACCGCGAGCCGTAGGTGCCCAGGCCGTAGGGCCCGGTCCCGGTGTCGCCGTGGATGACCTCGACCTGGGCGGGGTCGATCCCGAGCCGGTCGGCGACGATCTGCGCGAAGCCGGTCTCGTGGCCCTGCCCGTGCGGCGAGGTGCCGGTGAAGACCGTCACGCTGCCGCTCGGGTGCACGCGCACGACCGCGCTCTCCCAGAAGCCGCCCTGCAGCCCCACGCCGCTCGGCCCGACCACGCGCGACGGCGCCACGCCGCAGATCTCCATGTAGGTCGAGAAGCCGACCCCGAGGTAGCGGCCGCGCGAGCGCGCGTCCTCCTGCTCGCGACGGAACGCGTCGAGGTCGAAGTTCTGCAGCAGCTTGTCGAGCGCGCCGTCGTAGTCGCCCGAGTCGTAGACGATGCCGACGGCGACCGCGGCCGGGAAGTCCTCCTTGGGGATGAAGTTCTTGCGCCGGACCTCGAGCGGGTCCATGCCGATCTCGGCGGCGAACTGGTCGACCATCACCTCGATCAGGTGCGTGGCCTCCGGTCGTCCCGCCCCGCGGATCGCGTCCGTCGACATCTTGTTGGTGAAGACGCCGACGATGTCCGTCTGGACGTTCGGGACCTTGTAGCAGCCGCCCATCACGAAGGCCGAGAACGACGGGATGAACGGCGTGAGCAGATGGTGGTAGGCGCCGAGGTCGGCGACGATCTTGGCGTGGATCGCGGTGATCGTGCCGTCGCGCGAGCCGGCGAACGTCACGTAGTCGATCTGATCGCGCCCGTGGTGGGTGCACATCATGTGCTCGCTGCGCGTCTCGACGTACTTGACCGGGCGGCCGAGCTTGCGCGACGCCCACGCGACGACCAGCTCCTCGCCGTAGTGCTGCAGCTTGGCGCCGAAGCCGCCGCCGACCTCCGGCGCGATGACGCGGACCTTCTCCTCGGAGATCTGCAGCTCGCCCGCGAGGATCGAGCGCAGCAGGTGCGGGATCTGGGTCGCGCTCCACACGGTCAGCTGGCCGACGCGGTAGTCGGCCACGGTGCCGCGCGGCTCGATCGGCGCGCCCGACGTGCGGTGGTTGACGATCCGCCGCTCGACGACGACCTCGGCGTCCTCGATGGCCTGCTTGACGTCGCCGCCGCCCAGCGCCCACCGGTGGCTCTCGTTGGTGCCGAACTGCTCCCAGACGAGCGGCGAGCCGTCCTCGAGCGCCTTCTCGGGATCGGTGACGACGGGCAGCGGCTCGTAGTCGACGGCGACGAGCTCGGCCGCGTCGACGGCCGCGTACTTGTCGTCGGCGATGACGACCGCGACGGGGTCGCCGACGTGCTTGACGGCGTCGCGGGCCAGTGGCCAGTGCTCGGGGGTGCGGACCTCGACGCCCGGCGGCACCCAGACCATGGGCAGCGGCGCGGCGGGCTGGACGTCCTGACCGGTCAGGACCGCGCGCACGCCGGGGTGCTCGAGCGCGGCCGAGGTGTCGATCGAGGTGATCTTGGCGTGCGCCTCGGGCGAGCGCACGAAGGCGGCGTGGAGCATGCCGGGCAGGCGGACGTCGTCGACGTAGGTCCCCTTGCCGGTGATGAGCCGCGGGTCCTCCTTGCGCTTCAGCGAGCGGCCGACGTGGCCGTTGGCCGGGTGGGCCGGGGTCCCCGTGGGCGTCTCGGTGGCGCTCATGCCCCCACCCCCGGCGCGACCGGCGCGGCGGGCTCCTCCACCGGAGGTGGCGGCGGCTGCGCGCTCGCGCGCTCCTCCCCTCGCCTGGCCGCGTCGAGGACCGCCTTGACGATGTTGTGGTAGCCCGTGCATCGGCAGAGGTTGCCCTCCAGGGCGTGGCGGACCTCGTCCTCGCTGGGGTTCGGGTTGCGCCGCAGCAGGTCGGTGGCGGCCATGATCATCCCCGGGGTGCAGAAGCCGCACTGCAGGCCGTGGTTGGCCCAGAAGGCGTCCTGCATCGGGTGCAGCGCCTCCTCGCTGCCCAGGCCCTCGATCGTCGTGACGCGTGCGCCGTCGGCCTGCACGGCGAGCACCGTGCAGCTCTTCACCGCGCGACCGTCGAGGTGGACGGTGCACGCCCCGCAGTTGGACGTGTCGCAGCCGACGTGCGTGCCCGTCAGGCCCAGCCTGTCGCGCAGGAGATGGACCAGCAGAAGGCGGGGCTCCACTTCCAGGTCATGCTGCTCCCCGTTGACCTGTAGCCGGACGCGCGTCTGGGCCATGCCTGCCTCCCCGAGGGTCGGGATGTTGTGGGACGGGGCGCGACGCTACTCCTGCCCATCGCACCCGGCAAGCCCGGACGTTCGAGGGGGTGACTTGCGGTTTGCTAGCGTCTCGCCATGGCCGCCGAACCGCTCCCGAACGAGGCCCCACTGGACGCCTATTCGCGCGTCGTGACAGAGGTTGCGCGGACGCTCGCGCCCTCGGTCGCCAACCTGCGCGTCCGCCAGCGCCGCGCGCTCGGCGGGGGCAGCGCGTTCGTCATCGCCCCCGACGGCTACCTGGTGACCTCGGCCCACGTCGTCGAGGGCGGCGCGACCGGCCGCGCGTCGTTCACCGACGGGCACGATTCGCGCTTCTCGGTCGTCGGCGCCGACCCGCTCTCCGACCTGGCCGTGCTGCGCACCGAGGACCGCGACCTGCGGCCGGCGGAGCTCGGCGACGCCGACGCGCTGCAGGTCGGCCAGCTCGTCGTCGCCATCGGCAACCCGCACGGCTACGCGGGCTCGGTCACCGCCGGGGTGGTCAGCGCGCTCGGCCGGTCGCTGCCCACGCGCGGGGGCCGCCGCGCCGGGGTCGTCGAGAACGTCATCCAGACCGACGCCGCGCTGAACCCGGGCAACTCGGGCGGCGCGCTCGTCGACGGCGTCGGCTGCGTCGTCGGGGTCAACACCGCGGTGGCGGGCATCGGCCTCGGGCTCGCGGTCCCGGTCAACGCCGCCACGCGGCGGATCCTCGCCGCGCTCATGCGCCACGGCCGAGTGCGGCGCGCCTACCTCGGCATCGCCGGCGGCTCGCGCCCGGTGCCGCCGCGCGCGGCGGCCAGGCTGGGGCGCGAGCGGGCGATCGAGGTCGTCGAAGTCGTCCCCGGCTCGCCCGCCGAGCGCGCCGGCCTGCGCCCCGAGGACCTGATCGTGGGGCTCGACGGCGCCGCGCTGCGCGACGTCGGCGACCTCCAGCGGCTCATGACCGAGGAGGCGATCGGCCGCGAGCTGCGCCTCGAGGTCGTGCGGGAGGGTGAGGCGCGGGTGCTGATCGCGGTCCCGACGGAGTTGACGGACTGAGTTCAGCTCATGCGGTTGCGCCGGGCTGCTGCGTGGTCGCGGCTGGCGAGGGACAGGTAGGCGTCCGCTTCCCTCGATGACACGGACCCGGCCGCGACCCGCCAGGACCGCAGCGAGCGGCGCGAGGCGCGACCTACAGCAGGATCCGCAGAGCCATGTCGTGCGGGCAGCCGGCGTTCAGCATCCGCTGGACGTCCCCGGCCTCGACGTACTCGCCGTCACGGCGCGTAGCGGCCAAGAGGAACGCCTGCGTGCTGCTGAAGCCCAGCGCCAGGAACTGCTCGGCGCGCTGCTGCTCGATCATGGATGGTGCGCGAGAGGCGGCCACGGCTGCCCTCCAGGTCCGACGGCACTTCGTGTGCCTTGATACGTGAAGCATCGGACGGAACCGGCCCAGGCTTTAGAGCAATTCGTGCGCCGAGCAGGCGATTCTTACGCTCTACCTAGCGGCGAATCGTGAAGCCGGCCCGCCGCGAACGAGCAGTGTTACCCGCGGCGTCCGTGGCCGACACCACGACGCGGCCGGGCCGCAGGGCGCGCGGCCGTTCGAGTGGTTCGGGTGGCGCCCGGGCGGCAGCGATGCTGTCGGGCGGCCCGGATTGCCAGGGTGGTCGAGGTTGTAGGCCAGGATGCCCCAGGCCGCCCAGGTCCGCACTCCGTCCTGGCCCTTGAGACGGCTGCGCTTGAGCCCGTAGCCGCGCTTGAGGTGGCGTGGCTGATCCGTCCTTCGGCGCCGACGCGGAAGCGCGCCAGGCGCCGGTCGGTGCGTCGCGAGCCGGTGCTGCGGCGTCCGGCGATGAATGTGCGCTGGCGCTCGGGGAGGTGCTCGTCGACCGAGCCGGGCGCGAAGCCGCCG